>JBBSJJ010000001.1:0-79838 GCA_038257335.1 Chitinophagales bacterium
ACACCATAAATCAAACACCATAAATCAAACACCATAAATCAAACACCAGAAATCAGCCATCCTAAATCCCACATCACAAATCCGACATCTGACCTCTGAAATCTGAGCTCCAAATCATAAATCTGGCATCATAAATCCGACATCAAAAATCCGACATCAAAAATCCGACATCCTAAATCCGCCATCAAAAATCTGACATCCAAATCATAAATCTGGCTTCATAAATCATAAATCAGCAATCCCCTTAAACCCGGTTCTTATCTTTAATTCCTCCACTACGTTAAAGATGATGGGGCACATGGCGTAATGAATTAAAGTGCCAAACAGTCGGTCTTTAAAATTTGGTCTGTGCAGGTGCGGAAATTCCCGGCACTCGGCAAACCTATCTTCATACACACGGCAACGTGTACCCGCTAAAAAATGACAAGGCATCTGGTTTACAACCAACTGCCCTTGCAAACTTTCTTCTATATAGCGGTGCTTAAATTCCGCTTGCTCCATTCCCAGGCGGGTCGCCAATTTTTCAGCTTCTGGCTGCTCCACATTTATCATCAAGGTTTTGCAGCAGGCTCCGCACACAGTACAATCAATGGAGGGTTCTACCAACGCATTTACTTGCTGAACCAATAAATCTATTTCATCTCCATCACTGTTTTTAATAAAAGTCCTAAAGGCATCGTTCTCTGCTTCACGGTTCTCTGCCAGTGCTTTTATATTAGTCCGATCAGTTTCTAGCTTTTTGATAGTCATCATTATGCGTGCAAAGCTAACCTTTACACAATATTTGGGTAGAATTGATGCCGGGGTTTTACTTATACACAGCTGTTTAAAAACATCGGGCTTGGTCTCTACTCATTTACCTATATTTGCCTCTACTGAAAATTACTAAAAAAATTAGTACTTTGCAGGCCGTGGAACAAGAAATTAAAAATTGCTTACAGTTTGCGCCGAATATCCTTCAACAGATTTTCAGGAGTATAGTTCATGTAAAATTTGGTGGAAGTTTGTACAATATGATTCAAAAAAAATAGCCCGGCAGGTTCTATAAAGCAATGGTCGCTTTCTTTAAAACGGATGGCAGTGCGAGGCAGAACAAGGGTGCAGAAATAATATGGCAGAAAAAAATCTATTTGATTATACCGAAGACAATATCCGGAGCCTCGACTGGCAGGAGCATATACGACTTCGGCCTGGAATGTATATTGGCAAGTTGGGTGACGGCAGCAGCCCGGATGATGGTATTTATGTTTTACTAAAAGAAGTAATCGACAACTGCATCGACGAGCATACCATGGGCCATGGTAAGCATGTGGATGTAAAAATAGATGGCAAAACGATTACCGTAAGAGATTATGGTCGTGGTATTCCTCTTGGTAAAGTAGTAGATGTAGTGAGCAAAATGAATACTGGTGCCAAATACGACAGCAAGGCCTTTCAAAAAAGTGTGGGGCTAAATGGTGTAGGTAGCAAGGCCGTAAACGCATTAAGCAATTATTTTAAAGTAACGGCCTACAGAGAGGGCAAAGAAAAAACTGCAGAATTTGAGAGAGGCATCCTCACCAAAGAACACAAGGAAGCGGCTACCAAAGAAGAGAACGGAACTTTTGTAACTTTTATACCAGACGAAAGTATTTTCAAAAACTTTCATTACGTACAGGAATATTTAGACAACCAGTTTTGGAATTATTGCTACCTCAATGCAGGGCTGGTAATGAACCTGAACAACAAACGCTATGTGAGCAAAAATGGTTTGTTGGACCTGTTGCAACGCAAAACAAATGATGACGAACTCCGCTATCCGATCATTCATTTAAAAGGCGAGGATATTGAAGTGGCCATCACCCACGAAAATGGTTATGGCGAAGAATACTACAGTTTTGTAAACGGGCAGTTTACCACACAGGGCGGTACCCACCTGGCAGCTTTTAGAGAGGGCTATGTAAAAACAATCCGGGAGTTTTTTAAAAAGGATTATGATGCAGCCGATATAAGGGGAAGCATTTGTGCAGCCATCTCTGTAAGGGTGCAGGAGCCTGTGTTTGAGAGCCAGACAAAAACCAAGCTGGGTTCTATGACAGTGAGCGAGGGCGGGCAGAGTATGAAGAATTTTATTGCAGATTTTTTGATGAAGGAGTTGGATAATTTTCTGCATCGCAATGCAACAACTGCAGAAGCTTTGAAACGCAGGATTGAACAAAATGAAAGAGAGCGCAAAGAATTGGCCGGCATTAAAAAGCTAGCCAATGAGCGTGCAAAAAAAGCAAATCTTCACAATAAAAAACTGAGGGATTGTAAGTTTCATTACAACGATGAACCCACTGGCAAAGACAAAGATGCCATCATAGAAAAGCAAAAAGAGAGTACCATCTTTATAACGGAGGGAGACAGTGCCAGCGGCTCTATCACCAAGGCAAGAGATGTAAATACACAGGCAGTATTTAGCCTGCGGGGTAAGCCCTTGAACTGTTATGGCCTTACCAAGAAAGTAGTGTACGAAAATGAAGAGTTCAATTTACTGCAACATGCTCTTAATATAGAAGAAGGCTATGAAGGACTGCGGTACAACAACATCGTAATTGCCACAGATGCCGATGTGGATGGTATGCACATTCGCCTGCTATTGATGACTTTCTTCCTGCAATTTTTTCCTGACCTCGCTAAGAACGGACATGTTTATGTGCTGGAAACACCGTTGTTTAGGGTTAGAAATAAGCAGGAAACTATTTACTGCTATGATGAAACGGAGAAGCAGGCTGCCATGAAAAAACTCGGTGCAAAGCCAGAGATCACCCGCTTTAAAGGTTTGGGTGAGATAAGCCCCAACGAATTTGCACGATTCATAAGTGTAGACATGAAGCTGCAACCATTGATCATGGAGCAGGGAGAGCACATTCAAAACCTGCTTGAATATTACATGGGAAAAAACACGCCGCAGCGCCAGGATTTTATTATAGAAAACCTCAAAGTAGAATTAGATTTGATAGAACAACCCCAAACCCCTGAAGGGGCCTTGGCTGAATGATAATAGGAGATTGCTGAAAATACAGAAACAGAATATTGCTGCAAATAAATGATAAACCTTTAAAAAATAAAGACTTCAAAAGCCCCTTCAGGGGTTTGGGGTTGTATTTCGATGTACGAGTTTCATACAGACTATAAAAAATATTTTGAGATACAGCTGGCCAATGCCCGGCAATGGGTGTTGCCTTTTGTGGAGCAATCAAAAAAAATTGTGCCCGGCATGCACTTGTTAGAGATTGGCTGCGGGCAGGGTTCTTTGTTAAGGGCTTTTAGCGAGGCTGGCTGCATTTGTACCGGTGTAGAAATGTACCCATTATGGTTAGAAAAAGCAAACGAATGGTTACAGCCGGAGTTGCAAGCCGGCAAGGTAAAACTGATAGACAGCAATATTTATGATGTAGATGCAGAGAAAGACCTGGGAACAAAATTTGACATCATTGTTTTAAAAGATGTGATAGAGCACATTCACGACCAGGAAAAACTCATTGGCTGGATGAAAAATTTTTTAAAACCCGGCGGCATTATCTTCTTTGGTTTTCCGCCCTGGCACATGCCGTACGGCGGCCACCAGCAAATGATGCAGGGCTGGCTGGGAAAAACACCTTACTGGCATTTGCTGCCCATGCCTTTGTTTAAAAGCCTCATGCGTGCCAACAAGCAATATTCCGAAGACCTGGTAGAGATCAAAGAAACAGGCATCACCATCGAACGCTTCGAAACTATTTTAAAGAAAACGGGTTACAAAATATTGCAGCAAAAACACTGGCTCATCAACCCGGTGTATGAATATAAATTTGGATGGAGGCCGAGGGTGCAGTTTCAATTGATAAAAGCCATTCCTTACATCCGTAATTTTTTTACCACAGCGGTGTATTACATCATTGCTGAAAACACACCAACAAAATAATTAACCAACAACCAATAAAATAAATGATTCATATAGTTTTTAATGAAGCCGATGTTAAGGTATTGCAAGAAGCCATTGCCATGGATGAAAGTTTAGCTGCCGGGGCAAGCCTCACAGGCGAAGTAATTCAAATAAAGGATGATTATGCAGTTGGTCCTTTGCATAATATTTACGTAGGAGAGGGCATCAATGCCCGCAAAGACTGGTGGAAAGAAGTGTTACAAGGCGGCGACTATGAAGGTAAAGTGGAGATTGGCGAAGTGGATGATACTAAGACTGCCGCCGAACTGGTGGGCACCATGCGCCGCAACGAAGAAGAACAGATTTGGATATGGGCAGCCCAAAATAAACACGATGTGAGCGGTTACTACTGGCTCCTGAATTATATGAAAGAATTCCAGGGACGGGTACACATTCTTTACCTGAACAATCTTCCCTTCTTCAATGACAAGGGGCATATATTTTACCCCAACTGGCTCAGTGAAATTCCGGCTAAAGAATTTTTAAAAGCCAAAAAACTGGCCAGGGAAATTACCCTGAGCGAATTTGAAGTAGACCCCGACGAGTGGACGAAAATCTGCAACGAGCACAAGGGCGTACGTTTCCTGGAAGGTGGCAAAAAGCTGGTGCAGCATGATTATGATTTTTATGACAGCGAACTGAAGAAATTTATATCAGCCGATTGGCAAAGAGCATCTAAAATCATCAACCAGTTTTTGAGCAAAGCCAAAGAAACCACCGGGGATGCCTACATTTTGTGGAGATTGAAAACTATGATAGCGCAGGATATGTTTGATGTGCAGGGTAAAATAGAGAACATGAAAGATTTTGAAGTAAAATTAAAAAGCGCATGAAAATAAAAGGCATTCATCATGTGGCCATTTTAACCGACGACTATGAAACCAGTAAAACTTTTTATACCGGCGTCTTAGGTTTCAGTATTGTTAGAGAAACCTTTAGAGAAGATAGAAAATCTTACAAACTAGACATGGCCATCGATGGCTTGTACCAAATTGAATTGTTTTCGTTTCCCGAATATAAGGAGCGGGCTTCTTTTCCCGAGGCAAAGGGATTGCGGCATTTGGCTTTTGCGGTAGAGGACATTGAAGCGGCTGTAGATCACTTAATAGAAAAAGGGGTTGACGTGCAGGGTATAAGAGAGGATGAATTAACCAACAAAAAGTTCTGTTTTTTTTACGATCCTAACGGGCAACCGTTGGAATTGTATGAGGTATGAGGCAGCGGTTCGGTTGCGCTCCTAAGGAGCGCTGGGATGTTCTCAACCTTTAATGCTACAAAGGTTTTGCCCCGATGGGGCAAGGTTCGAATGTCTAAAAGCCAATGGGTGATTTGTGCTGCTCCTTAGGAGCAGAACCTTTGTAGCATTGCGAATTTAGATTCCGCCGTGCTCCTTAGGAGCAGCACCTTTGTAGTTCGGTTGCGCTTCTAAGGAGCGCTGGGATATTCTCAACCTTTTGATGCTACAAAGGTTTTGCCCCGATGGGGCAATGTTTGAATGTCTCAAAGCCAATGGGTGATTTGTGCTGCTCCTTAGGATCAAAACCTTTGTAGCATTGCGAATTTAGATTCCGCCGTGCTCCTTAGGAGCAGCACCTTTGTAGGGGTAGAAAATTTAGATTGCGCCCTGCTCCTTAGGAGCAGAACCTTTGTAGCGTTTGTAGAAAATCGTATTTTGGATAATAAATTTTTTAAATTAATTCCATATGCCAAATACATATACCCAGCTGTTAGTACAGTTGGTATTTGCAGTAAAAGGCCGTGAAAGTTTAATAAAAGAACCAATCCGGGAGAGGGTTGAAAAATACATATGCGGTATTGCAACCCAGAAAAAGCATAAGCCACTGGCCATTTATTGCATGCCAGATCATTTACATTTTTTGATTGGTATGAATCCCAATCAGTCGATAGCTGATGTTGTAAAACAAATTAAAATCAGCTCCAATAGTGTTGTAAACGATAACCATTTAACCAAACATCCATTCTCCTGGCAGGAATCGTATGGCGCTTTTTCGTATTCAAAATCGGCCCTGGACAATGTGGTTAAATATATTTTAAATCAAAAAGAGCATCACACAAAGCCAACATTCAGGGAAGAATACCTGCAGTTTCTTAAAAAATTTGACATTGAATATGACGAAAAATACCTCTTTCAATTTTTAGACTAGCGCAACTAAGCAGCGATATTAGGAACATAAAGAATTATATCAACAACACATGGCAAAAAAACTAAAAGAAGAATTCTCCCACAGCGATACCGGCATCAGTGGCCAATACAAAACCTGGTTTTTAGATTATGCCAGCTATGTAATATTAGAGCGGGCCGTGCCGGCTATTGAAGATGGTATGAAACCCGTGCAACGGCGCATACTCCATGCCATGAAAGAAATGGATGATGGGCGATACAACAAAGTGGCCAACATCATTGGGCAAAGTATGCAGTACCATCCGCATGGCGATGCCAGCATTGGTGATGCCCTGGTAAACATGGGGCAAAAAGATTTGCTCATAGATACGCAGGGAAACTGGGGTGATGTGCGCACCGGCGATGATGCAGCAGCACCCCGTTACATAGAAGCAAGGCTGAGCAAGTTTGCGTTGGATGTGGCCTTCAATGCCAAAACCACCAACTGGCAGTTGAGCTACGACGGTCGTAAAAATGAGCCCGTGACCTTGCCCATGAAATTTCCGATGTTGCTGGCGCAAGGTGCAGAGGGTATTGCCGTAGGACTCTCAACCAAAATTTTGCCACATAATTTTTGTGAACTCATAGATGCTTCCATCAAATATTTAAAAGGAAAAAAGTTTGAAGTGTTGCCCGATTTTCAAACGGGTGGCACCATGGATGCCAGCGCTTACAACGAAGGCAGGCGTGGCGGCAAAGTAAGGGTAAGAGCCATCATTGAAGAGCAGGATAAAAAAACACTCATCATCAAGAGTGTACCCTTTGGCGTTACTACCACGCAACTCATGGAAAGTATTGTGAAGGCCAACGACCAGGGAAAAATAAAGGTTAAGAAAGTCACCGACCATACGGCCGCGGCTGTAGAAATATTTATAGAGCTGGCGCCGGGCATTTCGCCGGACATAACGATTGATGCCTTGTACGCATTTACCGATTGTGAAGTGAGCATTTCTCCAAATGCCTGCGTAATTGTAAACAAGAAGCCGCAGTTTATGGGCGTGCCGGAGTTGCTCCGAAGTTCGGCAGACAATACCAAAGACCTCTTAAAGCAAGAGTTAGAGATAAAGCTGGCGGAGCTGCAGGAGAAATGGCATTACACTTCCCTGGAAAAAATATTCTTCGAAGAAAAGATTTACAAGGAGCTGGAGAAGAAGCATGAGACATGGGATAAAGTACTTGCGGCCATAGACAAAGCTTTTGATCCGTTTAAAAAATTGCTCAAGAGAGACATCAGCAAAGAAGATATTGTAAAGCTTACAGAAAAGCCGGTACGCAGAATTTACCGGCTGGATATAGACGAACTGAATGCTCAGATCAAAAACCTGGAAGCAGAGATTAAACAGGTGAAGCACGACCTTGCCAACCTCGTAGATTATGCAGTAAGCTATTATGAAAACCTGTTGAAAAAATATGGCAAGGGCAGGGAAAGAAAAACAGAAGTGAAGCAGTTTGATGTGATCCAGGCCAAGAGCGTAGCCATTGCCAACATAAAAATCTATGTAAATTTTGCAGATGGATTTGTTGGCACCGGGTTGAAGAAAGATGAACTGATTACCGAAGTGTCGGAGCTCGATGACATCATTGCCTTTACCAAGGGCGGCGTGATGAAGGTTGTAAAAGTATCTGACAAAACTTTTATTGGCAAAGATATTTTGCATGTGGCCGTGTTTCAAAAAAACGATGAACGTACTACTTACAACTTAGTATATGCCGATGGTAAAACGGGCGTGAGTTATGCCAAGCGTTTCAATGTAACCGGCATCACCCGGGATAAAGAGTACGACCTCACCAAAGGCTCCGACAAAAGCCGGGTGTTGTATTTTTCTGCCAACGCCAACGGCGAAGCGGAAGTGGTGAAGATCATCTTAAGCCCCAACTGCAGCGCCAAGAAAAAAGAACTGGAATTTTATTTCGAAGAACTCGAAATAAAAGGGCGGGGCAGTATTGGCAACCAGGTAACAAAATACCCCATCAAATCTGTAAAGTTCAAAGAAGCCGGCCGCAGTACACTGGATGCAAAAAAGCTATGGTTCGACAATAAGTTTGGCCGCCTGAATGCAGATGAGAAAGGGGAGTACCTCGGTAAGTTTGATGCCGAAGATCGCCTGCTCGTAATTTATACCGATGGCAACTACGAAATCATAGACCAGGAATTGACCCAGCGTTTTGATGTAGATAAAATACTCTTGCTGGAAAAATACATGGAGAACAAAGTGATCACTGCCGTGTATTTAGACAATGAAAAACTGCAGTTCAACATCAAGCGTTTTAAAATAGAAACCACTACGCTCAACAGTAAATTTTTCTTCATCAAAGAAGGCAGGGAAAACCGCCTCGAAGCCGTAACCACCGACGAAACGCCGGTGCTAAAAGTGCAGACCGGCCGTGGCGCACAATCGCACCAAACCAAATTTAAAGTAGCCAGCATGGTAGAAGTCATGGGCTGGAAGGCAGTAGGCGCCAAGCTTGTAGACTTTTCGAAATCCGTAGAAATGGAGTGGGAAAAACCAGCCGAAGATAATGGCGGGCAGGGAGAATTGTTTGGGTAGGAAGAAACCCGTCGGGTTTGCAGCCCGGCTTGTAGTGAGGGGCAACCTTACGGTTTTTAATTTTTGTAAAGCTGCCCTGTTGGGCTGAGGCACGGAGCATCTTATTCACCCGTATAGAAGATGCTTCGTGCCTGCCAATGACAGTAATAATTAGCGAAACTTATGAAGATGGAGAATTGCAACATCGGCACTAAAAAGTAGAAAAGCAAAGCACTTGCATTTAGGTCGGCAATCATGCTGCCAGCCAGCATCCGGTATTCAATATCCGCCATCCAATATCAAATGCCCGCCATCCCATCTCATCCCCAATTACCTTATATCTTTTTCCACCACACCGTTGAACCCTACTACAGAGTCGGGTAGACTACCGGAATCAATTATTTGGTGGCCGACCGGGTTGTAGCTGCGGTAGCTAAACCTTTGCGCTTCCCCAGCCGGTATCTCTATAATGCTGTAGGCTTTTTTCGCCGGTTCTGAATGGCCGATGATGGGTCTTTCGCCATCGCCAATGCAGCCTGCATTCAAAAGGCTGAGGCCATTCTTTTTGGCAGGATACCAGGCATGCTGGTGGCCGCTGATATAAAGATCTACGTTGTTGTTTTTAAAAAAGTTCAGGGCAATGTCTGCTGCCGCAATGACCTCACCTGGTTTATTTTTTGCGCCTACAATCGGGTACAAAGGCAGGTGTCCAAGCAATATTCTCAAGCGAGCCGCATGTGCAATTTTGCTGGCTAGTTGTCCTTTCATCCATTCATATACTTCCGTGGGCACTGAGGCGCCGGCAGCATCCCAGCTAAGGAAGAAAATATTTTTGTGCAGGTAACTAAAGTAAAATGGGTAATGGCTGCTGTCAATAAAATGCAGGTTGGTCGCCTGTACATTTTCTGTCCAGAACTGTAATGCGAGAGAGCGGTCCATTGCAAACGAAGGCGAGGCATCATGGTTGCCGAGGGTAAATCCAAAAGGGATTTTTGTTTTACTCAGCGGCAGAAGTACGGTGCTTTTAAACCCTTGCCACATCGCCCAAATATTTTCTTCACTAAGAGATTTTTTTTGGCCGGCAACCATGTCGCCTGCGCACAATATCACGTCTGGTTTGATGCGGGCAAGTTCCGCTACCACTTCAACTACTTCCTTGTTGTAAGTGACAGAACCATAACCAGAGTTCAAATCACTGATTACGGCGATTCGCAGCGGCTTACCGTTGTTGGAGATATCTGAGGTAGTTCGGGGAGCAACGCAGCCAGCCAGGATAAACAGCATTCCCAAACCAACCGCAGGTAAAATAAATTTCATACATGCAATTTACAGTTTCCCTTCCGTCGGCAAGGATGGAGCACCTTATAAAAAGGAAGCATTCTGGAGTTTGGCGGCAACGACCCCTTTTCACTTCAGCCTATAATAGATTTTATTCACAGGAACCTTGGCTAAAACCTGCAAGGGAAAATGGCAATATGGATCTTTCTTCGGATGAAATTTATTTGCCGGTATTTTCTCTTTGCTGCCTGTAGTCTGCCTATCGGCAGATAAATTTCCACCAGCAGCGCATATCGGACAGACTACCCTCACATCTTTCGCCTTCAGCAACTTGCTATTACCAGTTTTGACAGAATCTGCCCCGGTGGATTTGCACCGAAGTTTCTTGTAACACGGCAATCCCAGCATCTACAAACAGATTCCTCGTTGCGCTCCGGAAAAAATCGGGACAGGCGGGAAGACAGCACAGGTTGATCATTTGGGCCGGAGAGCCGTGGGAGCCAAGCTGGCAGACTATTCTAAAACAGTAGATATGTCATTGTGGAAGGAAGTGGAAGACAACGATGGGCAGGGGCGGTCATTGTCTTCCACAGGTCTTATAAATTATGTTTTAATTTTTTTGCCTCCATAATCTTTTACAAGTTGTTTCAATAATTCTGTGACCTCTTTATATTTCTCGGGGTAACCAATATCTATCAACAACGGAAATTCTTTGATGGTAGTTCTGTTTTTGTAAATTTCATTTTCTTTAAATTTTGAGTACTCAAAAACATCAAATCCTTTTTTCTTTGCTGCTTTTAGTATGACGCAGTTAGGCCTGCTATTTTTATTGGTCCGATCGATGCTACCGATAGCGTTAAGCGGTATTTCTATTAAACTAAATTTGGTATCATCACCATATTTTGTAACCGTTTCCTGTTTGTAAAAAAACCTTAGCACCCCGCCGTAAGCGTACATCTTATCTACCCGGTAAGTTATGGAAGTACCACCTTCTTTAGAAATCCAGAAATTTTTATAAATAGGTATCATTTGGGAAAGTTGCTCAATTGACTGGATGGTTTTGGTAGAGTAGATATTTTTGAGATCCCAAAAAGCCTGTCTTACTCTTTCATCGTTGGCTTTATCAATTTTTAGGTAATTAAAATAAACCAGTTCCTCATAAATAACTTCAAGACCACTCGATTTTGATAACGAAGTTGATTTTTTGGTAGGATCCGTCAATGTTATTTTTACTTGCCCCACTGGAGATTTTTTGTCTACCTGCACTATTTCTACCAATTGAATATGGGCTGGATCAAATTCGCTGTTGATGGTAGCATCTTCTTTCCCTACAGAAGATAGCTTCACACGAATATTTACACCCATGTCAGATTCTGAAAAGCCGCCATCTTCAATTACCGTCCTGGAATCAGCATTGAATATTCTTAGAGATCCGATGGCTTCTTTGGCTCTTGAATTGAGGAAAGCAATGGTTCCCATTTTAGAAAGGCTTTGGGAATAAATAGGTTGGCACACTGTTATGAAAAGAAAAAATAAACAAAATACAATTCGCATGGTTTCGGGTTTATGGGTTTAAAAAAGTTACGAATATAACTACAATAATCCTCGCCGGATGTGCCGGAGTGATTTTTTATCTAATCTTCGCAAAGCTTGCCGCAATACCTTTAATCAAGGAAGAACTAAAACCCTAATCGCAGCATCTCCAAACAGATCCCTCGCTGCGCTCCCGAAAAAATCGGGACAGACGGCAAGACAGCAGAGCCTGGTCATTTGTTCGCTTTGCATTATTTACAATAGTCAGTAAATATTTTAAATTGGCTGCTAATGTGTAAGCTTCCCGCATGAGGCGAAACAGGTTCACGAGCCTTTATATGGAAACTACAGAATAGCTTTCACCTTTACATTGATGTCGGAAAACTATGCGGGCATTCAGAATATGCAATGTGGGCGACTACATTTTACATTCCTGCTCGGAGTCACTACTGCTCCAAAGTATAATTGAATAGATCGTGCTTTTGTTCTGTGTGGCTCGTTCCAGCCGAGGCAAGTGGTGCCGACCAGAGCAAAAACGATAGGCTATTGGTTGTTGACGTAAGCCTTGCTAGTAGCGAGTTTTTTTTATCGGAATCTAAGTTCAATATGCCCAATAGATGTTTTGTGGTGTGGTTTTATTTTTACCGGTAGACATTTGAAGCTTGATTGCCCCAGCTTTATGTAGTTGTAGTATATCCAGCCTTGTCGTTTGTTTCATATCATATAACAGCTCCGTTATTGATTTTAATTTTTGTTCTAACATTGTTTTCTGCGGTGCAATGTTTTCATCATTAACCAAGTCTGTGTAGATTAATTTAAAAATTCCGCTTCAACTGGGTTATATCCGAATGTGAGTGCAGAGAACATGCTGGATCATTTTGCCATACTAAAAGTAATAACGCAGAAGCGTACACGTAAAGATGTGGTAGAAGCCCAAAAACACGTATCGCCAATCCGCTGCTTCATGCCTCGGGCTGGTTTCTTGCCTATCGAAAAGGGCCCCTGGCGATGTACGTATTAAATGAGTATGTAGAAAAGGAAAAAGTAATTAAAGCTTTACGAAAATTGCTTGAGGAGCATAAGCCTGGTACACAAACGTTGACAACTTCGGTTAACCTATACCGTGAGTTGCAGACAATTACACCCGACTCACTTCAATACCTGCTTCATGATCTATTTGCAGCAAATACATTTTGGGATTTAAAGACTGATAGAGCCACGGTTAAGCGCACGGCGGGAGATGCTATGGGAAGTTACTTTAGATGTGGAAGTCCATAAAGTTGTTATTGATAGTCTCGGGATTGAGCAGGAAATTAAGATAAATGATTGGGTGGAAGTTGGCGTATTTGTTTCTACCGATCAGGGTGTTGAACGAAAGCAGCTTTACCTGCAGAAGCATCTTATCCAATCTGGAAAGCAGCGTATTACAATGACAGTCGCAAGTAAACCAACTTCTGCTGGCATTGATCCCAATTACTTCCTGATCGATCTAAATACGTATAACAATATAAAGAAGGTGAAGATTGAATAAGGCGAACTAATAAATGAGAAGCAGTCATGCTAAAGCGCTGGTAGATCGTTGTATCATTATATGTCGGCCTTGGTGGCTTTGCTAGGTTAGGGTATGGCAAAACGATCATTAAAAATACTCAAAACACGGATAGGAGTGAATCAAAAGGATACAATATTGGTTTCTCCATTGAACCCAATATTACCTACCAGATCACGTACAGATTTTTACTTACTGTTGGCCCCTCTGCCAATTTTTTAAATTTAAACTACAGCTATTCAAAAATATCTTATAAGCAGGCTGGTCAGCCTGGCTCTACCGGTAAATCACAAAAAATGTAAAACTCAATACCGGATTCTTTGGCTCGCCACTTTCTAATATTACTGTTGGCTTCAGGTATTTGCTCAAACAAAAATAGATCCTTGAGGCCTTGCTGGCGAAGCGTCTGTAGCAAGTAGCAAATCACCCAATCTTAGCAAAGCTCGCTGCAATTCCCTTTATTAGCGAAGAACTAAAACCCTGGTGTTCCATCTCATTCAAGCCGGCAATGGTGCAACCCTTGGGGGTGGTTACTTTGTCTATTTCCTGTTCGGGATGTGTGTGTGTGGTGAGTAACAGTTCTGCAGCACCCTTTACCGTTTGTGCAGCTATGAGGCTTGCGGTGGCTGCATCAAAACCAATTTCAATGCCGCCTTGTATGTTTGCCCTGATGTAGCGCATGGCAAAGGCAGTGCCGCAGGCGCCCAATACGGTGGCGGCATTCATCAGTTTTTCATCAATAAGAGCAATCTTACCCAATTTTGAAAACAGGATGTTTACATAGTTCTTCTGTTCTTCGCTGCTATTGATACTGCTAATGCAGGTAATGCTTTCTTGTATGGCAATGGCCGTGTTGGGCATGGCCCTGAAAAGTGGAATCACTTTTTGAATAACGGCATAAATATCTTGCAGGTCGATACCGGTTACAACAGAAATAACGGTGTGGTTTGTAGTGAGTGCAGGAGTGATGGCTTGCAGCACTTCTTTAATTTGGAAAGGTTTTACGGCAAGTATAATAACTTCAGAATCTTTAACAGCCTGCAAATTGTCCGCCGATACTTTTACCCCTACCGATTCGAGGCCTGCCAAAGTGAGCGTATTGCGTTTGGTAATTGTGATAGACTGAGCAGGCACGAATTCACTTTTGATAAGGCCAAGAGCCATGGCTGTTCCCAGATTACCGCCGCCTATAATTGCAATTTTTTTCATAATGAGGTCGAGTGTTTGGTAGTGAGTGTTGAGAATCAGGTATCAAGAATCAAGTATTGAGTATGAAGACCTAGCCGGGAATCATATCATATATCCAAAATCAGAAATCATAAATTAGAGATCATACATCAGACATCAAAAATTACCCCTCCATCTCCATCATCTTCTCAAAAATCTTTTCATATTCCGCATTGGCATCCTGCAATTCTTTTGCAGCTTTGTTATAATCTGCTTCGGCTATCAAAAATTTAGATTTATCTCCGTAAATCGTTGGGTCAGCCAGGGCCGCTTCCAGCGTAGTTTTGTTTGTGTTTAGTTCCACCAATTTTGTTTCTAACTGGCCAAAGCGACTTTTTATTTTTTGCAGTTCTTTCTTTTCGTCATTGGTCACCACTTTTACTTTGGGCTGTTCCACCACCTTTAAATGAACTTTTGGCTCGGGCTTCTCCGCTTTTTTTGCATCGGCTTCTGCTTTTAGCTTACGCTCTTTCCAATCTTCCCATTCGGCATAAGTGCCTTTAAACTCTCTTATTTTATGATCTTCTATTTCCCATATTTTATTGGCCAGGCGACTGATGAAATAGCGGTCGTGACTTACCAGCACAATACTGCCTTCATATTTTATAAGCGATTGCACCAGCAGATCTACAGAATGAATATCCAAATGATTCGTAGGTTCATCCAGCATTAAAAAATTGGCTTTGCTGGCAATGGTTTTTGCAAGCGCTACCCTGGCTTTTTCTCCACCGCTCAATACCTTGATCTTTTTTTCTACCGTTTCTCCACTAAATAAGAATGCGCCCAGTAAACTTCTGATCTCCAGATCGTTTTTTCCACTTCCTGCATCTTTTAATTCATCCAGGATATTATTGTTTTGATTTAAAGCTTCCAACTGGTGCTGGGCATAAAAAGATTCCTGTACGTTGTGGCCCCAGGTTCTTTCGCCTTCAAATGGTTCTGTATCTGCAATAATGCGCAACAGGGTAGATTTACCTTTACCATTGGCGCCTATTAATGCAATTTTATCTCCCCGTTCTATTTCTGCACCGGTGTTTTCTACAATGTCAATGTCCTTAAAACTTTTGCTGATATTTTTTAAAGTAACAATCGTTCTTCCAGGTTGTTTTTCTACCGAAAAGTTAATTTTCATATTCGGCCTTTCAATTTCCACATCTTCTATGCGATCCAGTTTCTCCAGGCGCTTAACAATACTTTGCGCAGCTGCAGCTTTACTGGCTTTGGCTTTAAAACGTTCTACAAATTTTTCATTCTGCCTTATATAATCCTGTTGGTTGTCAAAGGCTTTTTTCTGCATGTCAATTCTTATTTCCTTTTCCTGTTCGTAATAAGAATAATTGCCCGTGAAAAAATGCAATTTTTGCTGGTAGAGTTCCACCACTTTGGTTACCATCCTGTCTAAGAAGAAACGATCATGCGAAACAATTACAACAGCACCGGGGTAATGCAATAAATATTTTTCCAACCACTCAATACTTGGCAAATCCAGATGGTTCGTTGGTTCATCCATTAGCAAAACATCCGGATGCTGCAAAATCATTTTTGCCAGCAATACCCGCATGCGCCATCCGCCACTAAAATTTTTGTAAGGTTTGTGTATTTCGTCATTGCTAAAACCCAGGCCTTGCAATATTTCTTCTGTTCTGTGATGGATGCTGTAACCGTCCAGCACATCCATTTCGTGCAGTAGTTCGGCGTAGTCATTGGCAAGGTCTTCGTCGCCTGTTTTCTCCAATTCTTTACCAACTATTTCCAGTTCTTTTTCCAGCTCTTTGATTCTTTCAAAAGCGCCCAGTGCTACTTCCAGGATAGAATCCTCTGTATCAAACCCCAGCAAATCCTGGTGCAGGAACCCGATCGTAGTTTCCTTTCCTTTTTCTACAGTGCCCTTTGCCGGGGCATATTGGCCGGTCAAAACCTTCAATAGGGTAGATTTCCCGGTTCCATTATATCCAATTAATCCTATGCGTTCATTTGGTTGAATATGCCAGGTAGCATCTTCTACAATCGTTCTTGCCCCAAACTCAAAAGTCACATTCTGTAATCCTAATAACATTTTTACTATTTTATTTTAATATGTTTTTGTGCAAATCTAACTTAAACGCAAAACTATTGAGAGGGTTTGTTGTTATATTTTAATTTTTGGGCAGTGGCGTTGGCCATGGGGGTCGTTCTGCATTTACAGGCGGTAACCGTTTATCAAAAGCAGGGCAGGTGCGGGCTATTCAAAAATTTGAATGACTTAACTTCGCCCAAAATGAACCATATGAAAAAAATTATTGCTTTCGTTGTGCTGCTACTTATTGGCTTTAGTATATACTGGTTCGTGTTGCGTACAAAAGATTCAACACCTAAAGAAGCCAAACAAGAAGCCATTGCTGTAAAAAAACATTCTGCTGCCTTCAATACTTCTGTAGACAATGTGATGAACGCTTATTTTAAAATGAAGGATGCTTTTGTGGAGGGCGATGCAACCCTGGCTAAACAACATGCCAGTGCTTTCATCAATTTGCTGGATAGTATTCCTGTTGCAGAGCTAGATAAAGATTCTTCTATGATCTCTGCAACCGCTAAGGCAAACATCGAAGACATAAAAGCAAATGCTAACTCTCTGTTACAACAAACTGACATCACAGAAATGCGGTTGGATTTTAGAACGGTTTCAGATATGCTCTATCCGGGCTTCTTTAAAATAATTAATTACGAAGGCCCAGCGCTGTACCTGCAAAATTGCCCCATGGCTTTTGATGGCGATAAAGACGCCAACTGGGTGAGCAACAGCAACGAAATTGTAAATCCTTACCTGGGAAAAACTCATCCAAAATACAAAGCTACTATGCTCAATTGTGGCGAAGTGAAAGACAGTTTGTAATGTAAAAATATGGCCGGCTGGCTGGTTATGAAAAAATCCGTTCTTTTATTAATCTTGTTTTTTGCGGGCAATGCACTCTGGGCTCAACAAAAGTACACGCTCAGTGGGTACATAAAGGATGTTTCCACCGGCGAGACATTGATAGGTGCATCTGTGGCTTTAAAAGGTAAAACAAAAGGCATCAACAGCAACCAGTATGGTTTTTATTCTATCACCCTGCCAGCGGGAGAATATAGTTTAGCCATTTCTTTTGTAGGCTATCTTTCGCAGCAGGTGCAGATCAATCTTGATAAAGACAGTGTCATAAATTTTTCTTTGCTATCTGCGGCTAACCTAAGCGAAGAAGTGATTGTTACCGCCCGCCGAAGGGAAAGCAATATAAAGAATGCACAGATGGGCAAGGTTAACCTGCCAATTGAGCAAATCAAATCTATACCCGCATTTTTGGGCGAAGTTGACTTGCTCAAAGTAGTACAGCTGTTACCCGGCATTCGCAATGCAGGGGAGGGCAGCGCCGGTATCTATGTGAGAGGTGGTGGTCCAGATCAAAACCTCATTATGTTGGATGATGCCGTGGTGTACAATACTGGCCATCTGTTTGGTTTCTTCTCCATATTTAATGCTGACGCTATTAAAAATGTCACGCTCATAAAGGGGGGGATGCCGGCCCAATATGGCGGCAGGCTCAGCAGTGTGCTGGATATTTCTATGAAAGAAGGAAATAACCAGGAGTATCAAGTGGAAGGTGGCATTGGTCTCATCGCTTCCCGTTTTTCTGTGCAAGGCCCCCTTAAAAAAGACAAAGCTTCTTTTATTGTTTCGGCCAGGCGCACTTATGTAGATGCCATTGCTAAGCCTTTTATCAACAAGAGCAGCCAGTTTTATGGCTCTGGTTATTATTTCTATGACCTCAATGCAAAACTCAATTATAAATTCAGCGAAAAAGATCGTGTTTACTTAAGTGGTTATTTTGGGCGGGATGTATTTGATTTTGTAAATGGCAGGCAAAGCTTAAATGTAAATATCCCCTGGGGCAATGCCACCGGTACCCTGCGCTGGAACCATGTTTTTAATAATAAATTGTTTGCCAACACAACGGCTGTTTACAACGATTACAATTTTTCATTTAGTGCTGCGCAAGATAATTTTGCGGTGAAACTTGCCAGCGGCATACGGGATGTGAGCCTCAAACAAGACTTTGATTATTACCCATCCTCCCGCCACAAAATAAAATTCGGTTACAACTATACCTATCACCGCTTTACTCCCTCTGTAGTAAGCGGGCGGCAAGATTCTATTACTTTCAATCCTTTGAATGCACAAGTGAAATTTGCCCACGAAGCCGGAGTGTATCTGCAGGACGACTGGGAGCTCAACGACAAATGGAGCATCAACACAGGGTTGCGCTACAGCGGCTTTCAGCAGATAGGTGCTTACAAAATTTACAAGGAAGATCCTAATGGTAACCGCACCGATAGTACTGTATTTAAAAAAGGGCAGAATGTAAAAACCTATGGTGGGCTGGAGCCGAGGCTTACCGTACGGTACAGTATAGACGATGCCACTTCTGTGAAGGCATCTGTTACCCGCAACCTGCAATATATTCATCTCGTAAGCAATGCAGGCACTACACTACCCACAGACCTTTGGGTGCCCAGCACGTATAAAGTGAGGCCCCAAACAAGTTGGCTCTATGCTGCCGGCCTTTTTAAAAATTTCAACAACAACAGTTTTGAAACATCACTGGAAGTTTATTTCAAGGACATGCAGAATCAAATTGAATACCGGGAAGGCTATACACCCAACACCATTGCCGATACAGAAGATGATTTTGTTTTTGGCAAAGGTTGGAGCTATGGCTCGGAGCTTTTTGTAAATAAGGTAAAAGGCAGACTCACTGGCTGGGTGGGTTATACTTTGAGCTGGACCTGGAGAAAATTTACTGACCTGAATTTTGGAGAAAAATATCCTGCCAAATATGACCGCAGGCACGACATGAGTGTAGTGGCTATGTATAAACTAAGCGATCGCTGGAAACTTGCCAGTACTTTCGTGTATGGCACCGGCAACGCTGCTACTTTACCACAGCGCTTTTATATTGTAGGGGGTGTACTAACGCAAGAGTATAGCCGCATAAACCAGTACCGCCTGCCAGCTTACCACAGGGTTGATTTTAGTGCAATTTTACAGGGAAAAAGAAACGACAGCCGAAAATTAAAAACAGAATGGGTATTTAGCGTGTATAATGCTTACAGCCGAAAAAATCCTTACTTTATTTATTTCGATCAAACGGGTTCTCCCTTAGACGGCAGCCTGCAAGTGCAAGCAAAACAAGTATCTATTTTTCCTATTATACCTGCAGTAACCTGGAATTTTAAATTCTAAATCAGTTTTTGAAAATTGACTGCATCAACTACATAATACCAGATTTATTCTAAAAAAAAAACAAAAAAATTATACACATAATTTGTTATGTGACCGAGGGTCGTGTAATTTGCCAGTCATAACCTTTCCTGTAGGCATGAACAGTTTAGGTGCGATAAAAATACTTTTCAATATTTTTCAGAAAATTTTAATGATGAAATTAACTTTTTGCGGTATCCTCCTTTGTCTTTTTCTATTTCTAGAAAAAGCAGAAAGCCAGGTACATACGGCCAGACAAAACGTATCAATGACCACCAGTACCAATGGTTTTTACGAGTATCTTCCCCAGGGATATAATCCACAAGCCACAGAAACATACCCCTTGCTAATATTTGTTCATGGCATGGGTGAACTTGGAAATGGTACCACTCAATTGAGTACTGTGTTAAATAATGGTACACCCAAACAAATAAGAGATGGTATTTTTCCTGTTTCATTTACGGTAAACGGTCAAACGCACAAGTTCATAGTAATATCTCCACAGTTCAATGTGTGGCCAAATTCTCAGGAGCTGGATAATGTGATTAGTTACGCCGTGAGTAATTATAAAGTAAACATCAACAGGATTTACCTTACCGGCCTCAGTATGGGTGGAGGTGTTATATGGGAGTATTGTGGCAATAATTTAAATTATGCCAATCGCATTACAGCTATTGTTCCTATTTGCGGAGCTTCTTACCCTGATTACTGGAGGGGAAGAACAATTGCAAATGGCAATATTGCGGTTTGGGCTACACACAACCAGGGTGATGGTACTTCACCTGTATCTCACACCAATGGATATGTAACCAATATAAACTCATCTCCTTTACCATTATCACCACAGTCTAATCCCCTGGCAAAAAAAACCATTTTTGATGTTGGCGGTCATGATGCATGGAGTGCAACTTATAATTTAAACTTTCGGGAGAATGGGAAGAACGTATATGAATGGATGCTGCAGTTTCAAAAAAATCTTAATATTCTTCCCGTAACAGGTTTGGAATTTAACGCAGCTAAACAAAATAACAATGCATTGCTACACTGGAAAACTTTTACAGAAACAAATAATATTGGCTTTCAGATAGAGCGTAGTATAGATGCGGTACATTATGATTCTATTGGATTTGTGGCAGGCCGGGGAGTAAATGGAAACGGCGCCACGTATAGCTTTTCCGATAATACTTCTTTAAATGGAACCAGCTATTACAGGCTTAAACAAAGAGATATTTCTGGTGCTTTCCATTATAGTATGGTAAAGTCGCTTGAGTTTGACAAGGCCGCTTCGTTTACAATTTATCCCAACCCGGTGCAAAATACATTGAACATTAAAAGCACGATCGGTTTAAGAAACACCACTATACGAATTTTTGATGCTTCGGGGAAAATGATACAATCAATGGCACTAACGGGTACCGGAATTTTGCAGGTTCCTGTTCCTAATCTTGCAAGAGGGATATATTACGCAGAAATCACTGGCGATTCCTTTAAACAGCATATCCGATTTGTAAAGAACTAGTGCAATGTTATAAATAATATGACTGTTCTACTTGTCAATGGTGAATGGTCAATGGTGGATATCGGCCTTTTTTCCATTGCCAATTCAAACTTAAGTTAAGACTAGTTTTGTAAATTATACCTCCAATAAAAAACCAGGCTTGACTGCCTGGTTTTTTATTGGAAGATGTTAGCCTATAGAAACTCGCCTTTAGTGAACATCAGTTGTTATTTCTTTTTGATAAATTTAATTGTTCCGCTTTTTTGCAAGTCAGATGTAATGCGTACTTCATATCTTTTTGTGCCATCTGTAACTACCATTAAGGCTGTGTTCGGCGGAATGGTACCAAGATTTTCTGCATACATAACCAACTCATTTTCCTCCTCCAATTCTTCTATGGGCAAGCGAATGGTTATAGCAGCCGTAGTTAGTTTTTTTCTTGAAAGCAATAATTTTCCGTTTAGGAAAAGAGAAATGCTATCGCCGTCTATCTCCCCGTTGTCGTACAAATCTATTTTTACACTGTTGCTCTCAACTTCAATTGTTTTTAAAATACTGGTATTTCTTTTTTCGTACCTAAGGCCGGGTGCCAGCATGGTCTTGGGGGTCATTGTTACCAGGGCTTCGTCTTTATATTCCTTATGTTTTACGAATGTATCTCCCTTAGGTAGTGTAGCTGTGGCAGGGGGTGTCTTTGGTTTGGGTAAAGGCGCTTTGGCGATGGGAGCTGCAGCAGGTTTTTTGTTTTTGTCAGCCAGGTTTGGCAAAGGTTTGTTTCCTGCTTTTACCTGGGTATTATTTTGAGCGGCTGGATTTTTAAAGCCAGGGTAAGATTTGGTTAGTGAACGCCTGCTCAACGTGGTAACACCGTAGCCACAATTCCCTTTTTGATTGGGGGCAGGAATCCAATCTCCTTCAAGCGTTTCATCGCCACCGGTGGCTTTAAAAAAACTAAGTCTATGCACCTGGAAGCAGTTGTTTACTTCGGCGGGCACATTAGTCTTGGTGCGTTCTATTTCTGTAACCTCCACATATTTTTTCTTTTTGTCTATTACCCCCGTAAGCCTGCAAATGGTGTAATATCTTTTTCCCCCTTCGGTGAAATAAGTGTAAGAAAAGCCGCTAACCTTGTTTCCCTTTGTTTCCAGGTCCAGCACGTACTCGCATTTATCGCCGCCCCAGCCCATATATTTGGTGCTTTTATCAAGGAAGTCTCCTTTCCATTGCCCATTAAAATCCTGGGCCAAAACAGTGGTGTAAGAAAAAATAGCGACTGCAAAAAGTAAAAATCGATTCATGTGGAAAACGAATTTAGGGAAAAGCAAAATTATAGGTATTTCTATGCTTAATTGTTCATTTAACCATCACGTTCGCTAAGGATTAGTTAATTTTGCCACTCTTAATTAAGTCAGAATAAAAGAAACATGATAAAAATTACATTACCAGATGGATCGGTGAGAGAATACCAGGAAGGTACAACAGCGCTTGATATTGCAAAATCTATCAGTGAAGGACTGGCCCGCAAGGTGTTGGCGGCCAACATTGACAATGAAGTGTGGGATGCTACGAGGCCCATTGAAAAAGATGCTTCCCTGCAATTGCTTACCTGGGAAAATGAAAGTGCCAAATCAACTTTCTGGCATTCTTCTGCACACTTGATGGCCGAAGCTGTTGAAGCTACTTTTCCCGGTGTAAAATTTTGGGTAGGGCCTGCAATTGAAAAAGGCTTTTATTACGACATGGATCTTGGTGAGCAAAAGATAACGGAAGATGATTTGCAGATACTGGAAAAAAAGATGAACGAACTGGCAAAGCAGAACAATGGCTTTGTGAGAAAAGGCATTTCAAAATCAGAAGCCTTTGAATATTTCACTGGTAAGGGAGATGAATACAAATTAGACCTCCTGCAGAATTTAACCGATGGCGAAATTACTTTTTATACCCAGGGTCAATTCACTGACTTGTGCCGTGGCCCTCATATTCCCCATACAGGATTTATAAAAGCCATTAAGCTTACCAGTGTTGCTGGTGCTTACTGGAAAGGCGATGAGAAAAATAAACAGCTCACCCGTGTGTATGGCATTACTTTTCCTGCACAAAAAGAACTGGACGAATACCTGGCGATGTTGGAAGAAGCCAAAAAAAGGGATCACAGAAAATTGGGTAAGGAAATGGGCATTTTTACTATGGATGATGATGTAGGACCAGGCTTGCCACTGTGGATGCCCAACGGAACCATCATTATAGAAGAGCTGGAAAAGCTGGCGAAAGAAACAGAAAATGCCGGCGGATATAAAAGGGTGGTAACGCCACACATTGCTAAAGAAAGTATGTACCTCACCAGTGGGCATCTTCCTTACTATGCAGACAGTATGTTTCCGCCAATGGAATTGGATGGTACCAAATATTACTTGAAAGCCATGAACTGTCCGCATCATCATAAAATATTTGATGCAGAGCAAAAAAGCTATAAGGACCTGCCATACCGACTCGCAGAATACGGCACTTGTTACCGGTATGAACAAAGCGGCGAATTGTTTGGTTTAATGAGGGTACGCTGCCTGCACATGAACGATGCACATATTTATTGTACCAAAGAGCAGTTTGCCGAAGAATTCAAAGCGGTAAATGACATGTATATCAAATATTTCAAAATATTTGGTGTAGATAAATACCGCATGCGTTTGTCGCTGCACGATCCAGAAAAGCTGGGACAGAAATACGTGAATGAACCCGAGTTATGGCTGGAAACAGAAGAGTTGGTAAGACAGGTGTTGATAGAAACCGGGGTGCCTTATGTAGAGGTAAAAGGAGAAGGCGCATTTTATGGCCCTAAGATAGATGTGCAGATTTGGAGTGCCATAGGCCGGGAGTTTACCCTTGCCACCAACCAGGTAGATTTTGCCCAGGGCCGCAGTTTTAAATTGAGCTTTACCAACAAAGACAATACGCCGGAGGTTCCACTAATCATTCACAGGGCGCCATTGGGTACCCACGAAAGGTTCATCGGCTTCCTGCTTGAGCACTATGCCGGTAAGTTCCCAACCTGGCTGGCACCGCTACAGGTAAAGATTTTACCCATCAGCGATAAATTTATGGATTATGCAAATACAATTTTGAAAACGCTGAAAAATGCAGATATTCGTGCAGAGATAGATGACAGAAATGAGAAGATCGGCAAGAAGATCAGGGACACAGAATTGGCAAGGGTTCCTTACATGCTGGTAATAGGCGAAAAGGAAATGAATGAAGGGAAAGTTGCTGTGCGCCGCCAGGGCAAAGGCGATTTAGGTGTAAAAGATTTAGAACAATTTACCAGCGAATTGGTTTTAGAAATTAAAGAAAGAATAGATTCGGGTGTAGAAATAAGCCTGGCTTAAAATAAAGGCTTGATTTTTGAACCGCATCTAAGCATAAAATTGCGGCCTGCATGTTGCCCATGCAAAGTTTGCAAAACAACAACAATATTATAAATCAAAAAAAGTAAATGGCATTTCCACCCAGACAACCGAGGGGAACATTTAACCCTCGTTTTAAAAAAGAACAACAACAAGAACACCGTACCAACCACATGATAAAAGTGCCGGAGGTACGATTGGTAGGCGAAAATCTTGAACCAGGTATTTTCTCCACGCTAGACGCACAAAAGCTGGCTCAAAGCCAGGGTCTGGACCTCGTAGAGATTTCTCCGGGAGCCACGCCGCCGGTGTGCAGGATAATAGATTACAATAAATTTTTGTACGAAGAGAAGAAGAAGAAAAAAGAAATGAAGGCGAAAGCCAAAACGAGTGAAGTAAAAGAAATTCGTTTTACACCCAATACGGATGATCATGACTTTGACTTTAAAGTAAAACATGCTGAAAAGTTTTTGAAAGAAGGCGATAAAGTGAAAGCCCATGTTCAGTTTAAGGGAAGGGCCATTATGTTCAAAGAAAGAGGCGAATTGCTTTTATTAAAATTTGCCGATAGTCTAAAAGACGTAGGCGCTTTGGAAGGGATGCCCAAAATGGAAGGAAAAAGGATGTTGGTAATGTTTGCACCAAGAACGCAGAAACCTAAAAAGGGATCTGAATTGGGAAGGCTGATCAAAGAGGACAAAGAGCCTAAAGAACAACCAGCTCCAGATGCTGCTCCTGCTTCAGATGCTTCAGCTCAAGCACCTACGGAGGCGAAAGAATCATAAATGACGGCATGACCACGAGGATTATAAAAAAACGGGAGACATTTGTCTCCCGTTTTTATTTTTGCCTGCAACCTACATTTATTTACTGTCGTAGAAACTCAACCCTGCGGTTATTTGCCTTGCCTTCGTCGGTAGTATTTTTTTCTATAGGTTGAGTTTCGCCCTTGCCATCTGTTTGTAACCGATCGCTGTCAATATTAAATTCTTTAGAAATAAAAATCTTAACAGCTTGTGCCCGCTTTTTGGAAAGCTCGAGGTTGGCAGCAGGTTCGCCATCAGTATCTGTGTGGCCTACTATTAAAACCTTCAAGTTTGTATTTTCTGTAAGTACCTGCGCAATGTCTTTCAACGCTCCGTAGCTGCGGGGTTTAATCTGGTCGCTGTTTACATCAAATAGAATTCCATGTGTCACAAATTTTCCTTCGGTCACCAGTTTATTCCTTGTGTCGGGAGCGCCTACGGCCAGGCGAATGTTGCCAAGGTAGTAAGCATCGTTGGTATTGTTGGCGGCGTTGTTTCTAAAATACAGGGCGTTAAGTTTAAGATCATCCGTTAACCCTCTGGGTATATCCCAGACCTTTTTTTCATCCATGTAAACCCTTACCCTGTTTTTCTGGCGCCAGATAGAAATATGAGCCTGTGTTTTATCAGGTTCGCTCAGTTTATCCTGGTCAGCCTTGTTTTTAATTATTTCTTTGTGATCAAATGTGGAGTGAAATGCTGTCATACCCACCTGCCCACCTGCATTCTGCGGATGAAAAGAAATCTCAAAGCCTCCGCCCTTATCAAAGCGCCCTTCGGCAAAGCGGGCAAACCTGGTAAAGTCTTTCCCAATGTCTGTAGCGGATGTAAACCCCACTACAAAATGGCCGCTGTAAAAACTAAATTCATCGGTGCACATCAGGTCAAACTCAAGCGTAAAATTATCGGGCAGGTTTTTTATTCCCTCCGGGTAAAAGATCACTTCCTTTTGTGTCATCAGGTATTTGCCGGAGCTCTTGTTGGTAGTTACAATTTCGCCACTTCCATTGGTGTTCCAACCCGCCGGAAAATCTCCCGCAGCATCCTGCGAAAAATCTTCAGCAGCCACCAGCTTTTCTCCCGGTACGAAGTCAAATTTGCTGTAACTTTTAAGGCTGTTACCAGTATTTTTTTTGCCAGTGGAGTTGGCTTCTTCCCGGCTAGATGCGCTTTCTGCACTGTTTTCGGTGCCATCCTGGTTGGTTTTTTTTGGTGCATTTTCAGCCTTGTCCAGCGATTTGTCAATGGCATTGTCCATTTTTTGATCCACTCTTTGGTTCACTTTGCTTTTCGTTTTTTGCTTGGCTTTTTCTAAAAGATTTCCAAATTGAGCCTGTGCAACATGTAAGTTCAATAAGATGAACATAGATAATATAATGCGTAGCATAATCATTGAATTTAGGATGCTAATGTAAGGTTTGCAGCTTCAAAATGCAATACGCAAAAGCAGTAGGCCTGCCGGCAATGGGCAATTGTTTAAAAATTTTGTATAGCAAGTCAAATAATTTGAGGTAATTCGCAACAACAAATAGTTAGATGGATATAAGTTTAAACAAATACATTAGTGATAGTGGCTTTTGCAGCAGGCGGGAGGCAGATCGGTTTATAGAAGAATGCCGGGTAACCATCAATGACAAGGATGCGCAAAAAGGTAACCGGGTAGCAGAAAACGATGTGGTAAAAATAGATGGGGAGCCCATTAAAAAGAAAAAGAATGCGGTGTATCTATTGCTCAACAAACCCAAAGGAGTTACCTGCACAACAGACCTAAAGGATAAAACCAACATTGTAGATTTTGTAAATTATAAAACCCGCATCTTTCCGATAGGCAGGCTGGACAAGCTTTCTGAAGGATTGATCTTTTTGACCAATGATGGAGACATCGTTAATAAAATTCTGAGGGCGGGCAATGGGCATGAGAAGGAATACATCGTTACCGTTGATAAACCCATCCACGGAGAATTTATTCAAAAAATGCGGGCGGGTGTGAAGATCATGGGAGTGACTACGCAAAAGTGTTTCGTAAAACAGGAGGGCGACAATCGTTTTAGAATTGTTCTTACCCAGGGTTTGAACAGGCAGATACGGCGTATGGCCGAGGCTCTGGGTTATAAGGTAGTAGCCCTAAAGAGAATCCGCATCATGAATATCAACATCGCAGGGTTGCAACCAGGCAAGTGGCGTTATTTTACGCCCCAGGAAATAAATGCTATTAACGAGATGCTGGCAACAAGCAGCAAAACCGGCGATGGGGAAGGTATGGGCGAATGATGAGGATATCAAAAGCTGTTTCATCCTAAAACGTAGTGTTATGAAAAATACAGGTATCACTCAGTTACTCACCGACGAAAACACCCACCTTGAAAAGTTGCAGCGCATTGTAAGTGAAGCCATCGATGCGGAGAAACTAATTGTAAAAAATCTGCTGCATCCACCCCATGAAACGTTGTCGGTTGGACAAAAAGTATCAGACAAGGTGGCCCGTTTTGGTGATAGCTGGAAATTTATTATTTTTTTTGGCATCGTACTTTTTGTATGGATCGTATTTAATGTAGTAGCCATAAAGGCCTGGCGATTTGATCCCTTTCCTTTTATTTTAATGAACCTGGTACTTTCTTGCATTGCAGCCATGCAGGCTCCCATTATTATGATAGACAGAACGAAAATGACTACCTCATCAATTTGAAGGCAGAGATGCAAATTAGAAGCTTGCACCAAAAAATAGATTTACTGGAGCAGGAACAGATTAAAACTTTGTTTGAAAGCCAGCGTGAGCAATTCGAGGCTGCTTGATGAGATCAATCAAAAATTAGATGACTTGAAAAAGCAATGATTTGCAATATTGTGGGCGAGGGTTTTCTGTGGTTTGCTATACATTTGCAACCATTTACTTTTTATAATCAAATTTTCAGATGGGCCTTATCAACAAGATTTTGTACAACAGCTTAAGCCAACGCAACTATTTAAAGTTTTTAAATACATCTTTTTTTTCCTTGTATAAAATGGGATTGTTGAAAAGCAATCCAAAATACCAATACCATTATTTTGCAAAGAACCTGGTGAGCCCCGGCGACACCGTGATTGATTTAGGGGCTAACCTTGGCTACTACGCTAATTTATTCCAGGACTGGGTAGGGGAGCATGGAAAATTGTATGCAGTAGAACCGGTGATTCCTTTTAATGAAATTTTACAATGGAAGTTGAAGGATAAAAAGCAGGTTACCATTTTGCCTTATGCATTGGGAACAGATGAAAAAAAGATCACGCTGGTTATCCCTAAAGATCTTGGGTATTTATCTACAGGCTTGCCCAACGTGTACGACCCCGCCACCCACGGAAGCCTAGAGGAGTACGGCTTTAAGTTTGATGCCACTATGAAGAAGGGCAGCGAATTGTTTAAAGATTTAACCAGACTCGATTTTGTAAAATGTGATATTGAAGGTTATGAAGAATTCGTTTTCCCGGAGATGAAGCCTGTGTTTGAAAAGCACAAACCCATCATACAGGTAGAAACCTGGGGCCCACATAAAAAAGTAGTGGAAGATTTTTTAACCAGTATCGGTTACCAACAATATCACCTGGACAATGGAAAATTAAAACCCTCGGCCACCGGCCATGACGATACCGTAGTTGATTTCATTTTCATTCATCCGGATAACACAGCTGCTATTGCAAAAGCAAGGCCATTGATGACTTTGTAGACTTTAAAAAAGCTGAATTAATCTTCTACAAACGCAAGCGCCTTCTCATCATCAAATTCACCTTCCCAGCGGGCAATCACACAGCTAGCCAGGGTATTGCCAATTACATTTACCGATGTACGGGCCATATCCATCAACTCATCAATACCATAGATGGCCATGATGGGCCATAAGGGAAACCCGAAGGTAGATGCAGTGGCAATCAATATTACCAGCGATGCTCTTGGTACTGCTGCCACACCTTTGCTTGTGAGCATCAGGGTCAATCCAATCATCATTTGCTGCCCAAAAGAGAGGTCCATGCCGGCCGCCTGTGCCACAAACACAGAAGCAAGTGACAGGTAAAGCGTAGTACCATCCAGGTTAAAAGTATAACCCGTAGGTATTACAAATGAAACAATTTTACGGGGCACACCAAACCTCTCCATATTCTCCAGCGCTTTGGGCAAAGCTGAATCTGAACTTGTGGTGGCAAAGGCAATAGACACGGGTTCTTTTATGGCCTTAATAAATTGCTTTATCGGTATTTTGGCAACAAACAGCGCTATGGGAAGTAGTACCACAAGTAGAAAGGAGATTAAAGCAACATATAAGGTAACCAGGAGTAACAACAGGTTCTTCAAAATATCAATGCCCAGGTGCCCAACCGTTACTGCAATGGCTGCACCCACACCAAACGGTGCAAAATACATGATGATGTTGGTGAATTTGAACATCGTTTCGGCAAGGCTTTCAGAAAACTCCAGCATGGGCCTTTTTTTGTGCTCGCTTAACAATGCCAGTGCGATTCCGAAAATAACGCTGAAAACAACGATAGGCAACACATTGCCTTCGTAAATTGATTTGATTATATTTTCTGGAAATATGTCAGTGATGTGATCCTGCCAGGTTTTTACTGCTGCAGTAGGCAATTCTTTTAACAATGTTTCTGGCACTTTAATTCCAACACCGGCACGGGTGAGATTGATGAATGCCAAACCTATTACCAGGGCAATAGTGGTAACTACCTCAAAGTACAACAACGACTTCCAGCCCATGCGGCCTACCTGTTTGAGGTTAGAATGACTGGCGATACCCACTACAAGAGTGGAGAATAACAAAGGCGCTACAATGGTTTTCACCAGGCGTAGGAAGATCTTGCTAAGGAATTGCAGATTTTGAGAAAAAGCAGGAAAATCCAGCCCGATCTCCACTCCAATCACCATGGCCACGAGTATCCAGGTGGTAAGTGATCTTTTTAAAATTGCAAACAAAACAGTGCTGGCTACAAATACCCAGCGCATGCTTAACAACAAAGGAGCTGGTAGAGAAATAATATCATACCCGTTTAATACTTGCAGCAGGGCGGTAATGGTGAAAAGGATAAGGGCTAGTAAACCTGCTTGGCGCTGATTCATAAGTGCAATCGTTAATTTCAGTGAGTGCCAAAACTAAATCAACTGCGGGTATTTAAAAAAAATAATAGTTTGGGTAAATGCTGCTCTAAAATGGCCACCTATTAGGATGGAGGTTATCTAATAGCGGTTATTTTTGCATCCTGCCTATTAATGCTCTCCTGCCGTAATGAATATTTTTCCCGTCAGTTAGCCATCAATCAAATAATTTCCTTACTTTTGCCGCCCGAAAAGAGCAATCTTTCGTTTTATTCATTTCCCACACGGCTCTACAAGTTCCCATCATTTTGGGACGCCAGCAGGGAGTAACTAGTAATAAGTTATATAATGCCAAAGGTTAAAACCAACAGTAGCGCAAAGAAGCGCTTCAAAGTTACCGGTACAGGTAAAATTCTCCACCAGAAAGCGTTCAAACGCCACATTCTCACAAAAAAATCAACCAAGCGTAAGCGTGCTATGCGTATAGACGGCCAGATATCGCCTACGCACGTGCCTTTTGTGAAGCGTTTGTTGAACCTCTAACAAATTGGAAAATTTTATCAACTATTAACTTTTTAAAAAATTAAGATATGCCACGTTCAGTAAATGCAGTAGCCAGCAGGGCCCGCCGCAAAAGAATATTAAAAGCTGCCAAAGGTTATTATGGTAAGCGCAAGAATGTATACACCGTTGCCAAAAACGTAATGGAAAAAGGTTTGACGTATAGCTACGTAGGCCGTAAATTAAAGAAGCGTGAATACCGCACTTTGTGGATTGCACGTATCAACGCTGCCGTAAGAGCAGAAGGAATTACTTACAGCGTTTTCATCAACAAGTTAGCTGAAAAGAAAATTGATCTTAATCGCAAGGTTTTGGCTGATTTAGCCATGAACCAACCCGAGGCTTTCAAAGCTTTGGTAGCATCTGTAAAGTAATTTGCAATGCCATATTCTTACATGCCGCCCTGTTTTTTGCAGGGCGGTTTTTTTATGTTTGATTAGCCTGTTAAATAATATCTTTGCACCGCCATTTTATTAATAAACCACTTTAAAATAAGGATTTTACGCTGATGAATAATACCTACAACAGCCTGGTACAGCAGACCTTTAATTTTCCCCAGGAAGGATTTAAACTGAAGGACGAATATTTGCAATATAATGAGGTTGACATAAAAGCCCTTATCGATAAACATGGCACTCCTCTAAAACTTTCTTATCTGCCTAAAATTGGGATGCAGATAAACAAGGCCAAACAAATGTTTGCCAATGCATTTAAAAAACACAAGTACGAAGGCGAATACCTTTATTGCTATTGTACCAAAAGCTCTCACTTTAGTTTTATTGTAGAAGAAACTTTAAAACACAACATACAATTAGAAACTTCTTATGCTTACGATATTGACATTATCAACTCGTTGTACAAGCGCAAAAAAATAACTAAAGACATACACATAGTATGCAACGGATTTAAGCAAAAAAATTATACCTCCCGCATTGCAAAATTGATCAATGACGGCTTTAAAAATGTGATTCCCATTTTGGATAACAAAGAAGAGCTGAACATGTACAAGCGAAATATTCGCACGGGCGAGCCTTTTAAACTGGGTATTCGCATAGCAGCTGAAGAGGAACCTACATTTCCATTTTACACTTCCAGGCTTGGCATGAAGGCAAAAGATGTGTTGGGTTTTTATGTAGATGAAATTGAGGGTTATGAAGATAAGTTCCAGCTAAAGATGCTCCATATCTTTTTGAACAAGGGTATCAAAGATGATATTTATTACTGGAGTGAATTGCAAAAAAGCATTACACTTTATTGCCAGCTAAAAAAGATTTGTCCTGAGTTAGATTCTATTAATATTGGTGGCGGTTTCCCTATTAAGCATTCGCTGGGTTTTGATTACGACTACCAGTTTATGATCAATGAAATTGTGGGCAATATTAAGAATGCATGCAAAAAGGCAAAGGTGCAAATGCCGAATATCTATACAGAATTTGGCAGTTTTACAGTAGGTGAGAGCATGGCGCATATCTACAGCGTGATCGGCGAAAAAGTTCAGAACGACCGGGAAACCTGGTACATGATAGATTCTTCGTTCATCACCACATTGCCCGATACCTGGGGCATTGGAGAAAAATTCCTGATGTTACCCATCAATAAATGGAAGAACGAATACCAGCGGGTAGTATTGGGAGGTATCACCTGCGATGGACATGATTATTACGATTCAGAAGAACATATCAACGAAGTGTTTCTGCCAAAGGTGAAAAGCACAGAACCCTCTGATGCGGAAAGCAACAAGGAGCCGCTCTACGTAGGCTTCTTTCATACGGGGGCTTATCAGGACCAGATAAGCGGTTATGGTGGTATTAAGCATTGCCTTATTCCTTCTCCTAAACATGTAATTATAGAGCGTGATAAGAATGGTAAGTTGGTAGAGTGGGTATATGCAAAAGAGCAGACATCGCAGAGTATGCTGAAGATCTTAGGATACAAATAATTAAAAATTAAAAAGTCAAAAGTAAAAAAAGGCGGTCTATCTTTTTTACTTTTGACTTTTTACTTCCTATTGGAACTCCGGCTTGTCAAACATCCCTTTGTAATACAAATAATATTTTCCATCCTTCTTACTGCGCCAATACCGCTTGCCCTCGAGGTCGTAATAATAACGGCCTTGTATTGTCTTGGTGGCGGCCTTGTCATTTACCACAATAGATTTGGGAACGGGCGTTTTTATTGGGGCTGGCCGCCTGGGCGCTGGCGTCGGTTCTACTTTTATGGCAACTTCTTCTTCCGCTGTTTTAGAGGGCGTTGTTTTCCTGCTGCAACTTTGCAGATAAAAGAATCCGGAAACAAGCACAAAACATACAACATATTTCTTCATAGAATTGATTTGCATTCTTGTATGCAATAACTTATCCAAAAAAAACTCCCTTGCTTTTATTGCTTTTTGGTTTTGGGCTTGTACTTTTTGTTAACCTTAGGATTGTTGAAATAGGAGTCTAGTTCCTGCTCATTTGCAAACTCATCTGTAAAAGGTATGTCTATTAACTGTATCTGCATTTGTTTTAATTCCTCTTTCAATTTCCTGGCCTTATTTAATATTTCCGGATCCCTTGTGCCCATGAGCTGGTTATCCTGCAACAGGTATTCCAGTCTTTTAATACTACTTCTAATGAGGGTGGCTGTATTTTGTTCGTAAGTGCTGTTGGGAGCTGCGGCTTCTTTAACAGGTACCAGCGCAATGCCTACGCTTGGTAGAATCTTACCGGCCGTTTTTTGGCTCTCGCCTGGCAAAGACGACATGATGGTACCACTGAGGGTGGTAGTTGCAGAGCCAAGGTCAAAGCCTGTGCGGGTGCGTTTCACTTTTTTTATTTTTTTATCTACGAGCCTGAAACTGCTCTTGAGGGAAGTAACATATTTGCGGGTATCTTGTTGCAGGCGCTCAAACTCTATTACCTGTTGCGGATAATTAATGTTTTCCTTTACAATGATCTCAATGCGGGCCGTATCATTAGTTTGAAATTTCGTGCTTCCAATAAAGTAGAGTTCCAACTTCTTGGTTTTTTCCTTATCGTTTTCTTTTATAAAATCAAAGGGAGCATACCATGTAAAATCGTCGCCGCAACGTGTAACGGGTGTGCGGGATTTTACAGGGTAGTTGCTAATATAGGTCAACTCTTCAATGGGGAAACTTCCATTGTCGCATTGAATTTTGAAACTGATGGTGTCGCCTTCGTCAAGATATAAAGTTTTGGTTACTGTAGGTTTTACCTTAGAGGCGATGATCTCCGTGCTGTAAAAAAGAAGGGTAAAAGAAGTGTCCACTTTTTCCTCAGGCATATCCAAATTTTGTACGCTTAAATTTACTTTGTATTCAAAATCATATTTTAACCTACCCGAAAGAAAGTAAGATTTTTCTGCTTTGAAAGTGAGTAAGCCATTGTCTTTATGAATCTTTAACCCGACCGGAGAATTTTTTAGGAACCAATAATAGTCAGATAATTTTTTGTTGATCTCCAACTGGTAGCGCAAGGTAGAATCTACATGAAGCGTAAAATAGGGGTTCAGGTTTTTTATCCTCAGCGTAGTATCCGTTGCTTTAATCACCGGCTCCAGTGTATCGCTTATCTGCGAAAAACCCTGCAGGAAAATGGCCACAATAAAATAAATAGAAATGATTATTTTTCTTGTCATCTTAAGGAGTTAAAAATTTCGGTGAAGGTAAATCATTCAATGCACAATGGCTTTAGGGCTACTACTTCCGTTCATGTATTTGCAAAAATTATCAAAACAAGAAATACTATTTTTATAAGTATAAAATAAAATGTGTATGAAATTTTTAACCATGGGACTTTTAATGCTTCTGCTACATGGCAAAGCTAAGAGCCAACAAACCGAAGATTCTGTAAAGGCTGTAGTGAACCTTTTGTTTAGCGCAATGAAAACCAGCGATGAGGCCTTGCTGCTTTCCTGCTTTGCAGACAGGGCTCTTTTACAAACACTATCAAAGAATAAAGAAGGGCACCTGTTTGTAAAAAATGAAAGCTTAAAGGAGTTTGCAGCATCTATCGGCTCGGCACCTAAGGGCGCCCTGGATGAACGCATCAGTTTTGATATGATAAAAATAGATAGCTCCCTTGCCTCTGTATGGACGCCTTATACTTTTTTTTACAATGGCAAGTTTAGTCATTGTGGTGTAAACTCGTTTCAAATTGTACGAACAGCCATTGGCTGGAAAATACAGTACATCATAGATACCCGCCGCAAGCAGGGATGCCTTTAAATAACAAGCCTCCCCGGGAACGGGGAGGCTTCATCTACTAAAAATTAATCAACCAACTCTATTTCTACTTTTTACAAAATGCTGATATCTTTTACAGCGGCTTTAGCTGGTTCCTTTTTAGGTAGTTCCAGTTTAAGCACACCGTTGTCATACTTTGCTACAATATTTTCAGCATCAATTTTTTCATCTATGGTAAAACTGCGTTTAAATGCCCGGTAAGAAAATTCCGTACGCAACAGTTTGCCTGTTTCTTCTTTTGATTCCTCTTTTTTCTTTGAACTGATGGTCAGAATATTGGCTTCCAGTTTTACGCTAAAGTCGGTCTTTTCAAAACCGGGTGCGGCCATCTCAACCGAAAATGAATCGGTTCTTTCGATAATATTCACCGGCGGAAAATTCAATACATCTTCTCTAAAACTTTTGGAAAGGGTAGTAGGAAATTCATTGAAAATGTCCTTCATCATGCCATCGAATGTTTTGCCAAGGTGGTTGTTGTTTGCTTTTACGAATGTCATTGTTTTATAGCTTTAAGTTTTATAATTTTTTCTTGTTGTAAGGGATTATTCAAAACCTGTTCCACTCAACAAACATGGACAAATTGTGCTAATTAGAGCTTATATATGCGCCTTAATGGCAAGAAATGGAAGATGTGCTGCCATTGTAACCGATTTGTAGCTAGTTTAACTTGAGATTTTTTAAATTGTTTTAAATGATTTGAGTGTAATTTTGCTGCTTAAATTAAAAACAGAGATATGTATCCAGCAGAAATAGTGATTCCAATGAAAGAGGAATTAACCGAAAATGGTTTCAAAGAAATGCTTAGCGCATCAGATGTAGAAAATATACTCAGTCAAAAAGGAACTGCACTGGTTGTGATCAATTCAGTGTGCGGTTGCAGCGCAGGCACGGCACGCCCGGGAGTATTATTGGCAGTGCACAATAGTAGTAAAAAACCCGACCATATTACCACCAGCTTTGCAGGTTTTGATGTAGAAGCAGTGAACGAAGTAAGAAAGCATTTAATGCCTTATCCACCATCTTCTCCGGCGATAGCCTTGTTTAAAGATGGCCAGCTAGTGCACATGATAGAAAGACACATGATAGAAGGTAGAAGTGCTCAAATGATTGCTGACAATTTGATGGGCGCATTTGATACCCACTGTAATTAAGTTAAAAAGTAAAAATTAAGAAATGGCAATATTCACATGTTGCCATTTTTTTTTGAACGCTCCTCATTCTTTTGAATTTTTATTTTTTATTTTTTACTTCTTTATATTGCATCACTTCTTTAAGATTAAAACAACAGCATGTATCCCAACTTATATTATGTTTTCAAAGATTGGTTTTCCGTAGAATGGCCTGCTCTTGCCTTTCTTAATACCTTCGGTTTATTTGTAGCACTCGCTTTTATAGTGGCAGCTATTGTACTATCATCGGAACTTAAGCGCAAAGAAAAGCTTGGTTTGCTTTTACCAAAAGAAGAAATGATTACTGTGGGCAAACCAGCCAGCATGTTAGATCTTTTTTTAAATGGTATAACCGGTTTTATTTTTGGTTATAAATTATTTGGTCTTTTTTTGAACAAGCCCGTAGACGTAAATGCACAGGATTACATTTTTTCCGCACAGGGTAATTTTTTAGGTGGTCTTATAGCAGCGGCTGCATTGGTGGCTTTGAAATGGTGGGAGAGGAACAAACAAAAATTAAAAACTCCCGAGCGTCGTGCCGTGCGCATCTGGCCACACGATAGAGTAGGCGACATCATTATTTTAGGGCTGATATTTGGAATATTGGGTGCCAAACTATTTGACAATTTTGAGCATTGGGACGAGTTCATACAAGATCCTATTGGTAGAATATTTTCTCAAAGCGGTCTTACGTTTTATGGCGGTCTAATTTTAGCCGCTGCGGCTATCTGCTGGTATGCTTACAAAAAAGGAGTCAAAATAAAGCACCTGGTAGATGCTGCAGCACCTGCGCTTATGATTGCCTATGCGGTAGGCCGCATCGGTTGCCAGGTATCGGGCGATGGCGATTGGGGCGTGTACAACAGCGCTTATGTGAGTGATGAATCGGGCAAGGTTACAGCAGCAGCCCCCGGTGATTTTGAAAAGCAAATGCAAAAGAATGCGTCCTATTTTACCGAAGGAAAGGTACCTGACACTGCCGGCACTTCCATTTATGTAACAGACCGCATTTACCCTAGCCTGGGAGAAGTACCCCACAAGAGTTTTAAAGGACCGGAATTTTTGCCCAACTGGCTTTTTGCATACAGCTATCCGCAGAATGTAAACAAGGATGGTATATTAATGCCAGGCGTATCCGACGAGCATAACCGGGTATTACCTCAACCCGTATTTCCTACTCCATTATATGAGATCATCATATGTTCCCTTCTTTTTCTTTTTTTATGGGCTATTAGAAAACGTATTAAAACACCATTTGTTCTGTTCGGTATTTATCTTACAGTTAATGGTATAGAGCGCTTTTTGGTAGAGTCCATCAGGGTAAACAAAACCTACACGGTGTTTGGCCTTCACCCATCACAGGCACAAATAATAGCTATTGTATTGGTTATTATTGGTTTAGTTACCATCTTGCTGGCTAAAAAGAACGCCCACCGTTTATAATTTCTTCTTGTAACTTATTGTAAAGGATAACCGTTAGACTTGTTTCTAACCGGTTATCCTTTTATTTTGCCATTCCTTGATTAAACCATGTACTATGCAAAACAAAGTACTCACTTTTGTGAAGTAGTTAACAAAGTATATAACTACAGTTTTAAATTAATCACACTCTCACCGCCAGCCACGGGAGGAGGATAAAAAAAGTATAGTCATGAAAAAACTCTTTACAACACTGGTATTATCCAGTTGCGCACTTTTCAGTTTTGCCCAGAGCGGCGGAAAAATTTCAGGGATGATCAAAGACGGAGGCAATCAAAAGATTATTGATGCTGCTACGATTTCTTTGTTGAAATCGCAGGATTCGAGCCTGGTTAAAACCTCTCTGACAGACAAAGGCGGAAACTTTTCGTTTGAAAATTTGAAAGAAGGAAAATATTTGGTAATGGCCACTTCTTTTGGGCATGCTAAAGTGTATAGCAAAACCATACAGATTGATGCCGCCGGCTTAGAAGCCAATACCGGTATTTTACAGTTGACACCCACTACAAAAGACTTGGGTGCAGTAACAGTTACTGCTAAAAAGCAGTTTGTAGAACGCAAGATTGATAAGACTATTATTAACCCTGATGCAATGATTAGCAACGCAGGTGCTACTGCCCTTGAGATGTTGGAGAAAGCACCTGGTGTTACCATCGATAAAGATGGCAACATCAGCCTTAAAGGAAAACAAGGGGTAGTTGTGATGCTGGATGGTAAGCCAAGTTTTATGAGTGGCCCCGACCTCGTAAATTATCTTACCAATTTGCCTGCGGGAAATATAGACCAGGTAGAAATAATGACCAATCCACCAGCAAAATATGATGCTGCCGGTAACTCAGGCATCATCAATATAAAAAGTAAAAAAAGTAAGCAAAAAGGTTTTAATGGTTCATTGAGCACATCGCAGGGCCATGGAGAAAATTTTCGCAGCGCAAACAGTTTGAGTCTTAATTATCGCCAGGGCAAAATCAATACCTTCAGCACTTTTAATGTAAACTACAGGGAGAACCCGCAATGGCTGGACATAAACAGGGAATATCTGCATAATGATAAAACCGTACAATCCATTTTTGAACAGGAGTCTTACCGCATGCGTATCTCTCGTTTTTATAATACCAGGGTGGGAATGGATTATTACGCAAACAACAAAACTACTCTTGGCCTTGTGCTCACCGGGTACCTCAATCCATCTAACGAAAACAGCACCAATTTGTCTAAGTTCTATAGCCCCATCAAACAGTTAGATTCTAGTTTGGTTTCAAAAGCAAAAATCGATGGCCAGGGAGATCACCAGGGCATTAACCTAAACATGCGTCACAAATTTGATTCAAGTGGCAGAGAGTTAACAGCTGATGTAGATTATCTTAGATATGACAACACCTCCACACAAAGCATGGTTAATACCGGTTTTGCGGCAAACGAATCTTCTAAATATCAATATATCAGAAGCGGCAATCTTCCGTCTTTACTAGATATTTTTTCTGTTAAGACAGATTATGTACAAACGATTGGCAAAAAGATAAAACTGGAAGCTGGTTTAAAAACTTCATTTGTAAAAACAGACAATAAAGCTAATTATTACTTAACCCAAGGTGCTGTTACCAAGGTTGATTACACCAGCACAAATTATTTTGAATATAAGGAAAACCTAAATGCAGGGTATGTAAACTTTAGTACCGAAAGAAAAAAATGGGGTTTTCAAACGGGCTTAAGAATTGAAAATACCAACTACGAAGGGTTGCAGTATGGCAATCCCACCAGGCCGGACTCTTCTTTTACTAAAAGTTATACCAGTGCATTTCCTACCATGTATGTAAGTTACCAGATGGATAAAAAGAACCAATTTGGATTATCATACGGCCGCCGCATCAGCAGGCCCGATTATGAAGATCTAAATCCATTCTTTCACTACATAGATCCCTATACGTATGAAGTGGGTAACCCATTTTTAAAGCCAATGTTTGCCAATACAATTGAATTGACGCATGGTTTTAAAAATATATTGAATACCTCTTTCACCTACACACATACCAAAGATTTATTTGGAGAATCTTTTGCACGGGAAGATTCAGCCATTGTGGTAAGAAACGCCAATTTTGGGGAGTCGCATAATTTCAATTTATCTATAGGGGCTCAGGTTTCCGTGGCAAAATGGTGGAAATCAAACATCAACACCCAAGCCAACAATAGCCAGCTAAAAGGAACACTAAATGGTAATGATGTAGATATTAATCTAAACATGTTCACCGTAAGCATCAACAACCAGTTCACCTTTAAAAAAGGCTGGAGTGCAGAGCTATCTGGCTTTTACCGATCCAAGGGTTCAGAAGGGCAGATCATTATTAGAGAAATGCTACAACTCAATGCAGGGGTTCAGAAACAAATTTTAAAAAAGAAAGGCACTTTGAAGTTAGCTATCAGTGATATTTCAGGTCCCACCAGGGCAAGGGGTTATTTAGAAGATGTGGCTGCAGCAAAAGCTTCTTTTCAACAATACCGGGATAGCAGGGTAGCTACCCTCACCTTCAACTACCGTTTTGGCAAAATGTACAAAGCTGAGAAACGTAAGACAGGCGGAGCTGGAGAAGAGCAGAACAGAGCCGGCGGTGCTAACTAATAGCAATGTTAAATGTAAACGCAGCCGATAGGCTGCGTTTTTTTATATTTGTAAAAAATACCATTATGCCATCATTTGATTTAGTAAGCAAAGTTGACCTTCAAACCCTTGATAATGCCATCAACGTCGTAAACAAAGAGGTTAGCAATCGTTTTGATTTTAAAGGCTCTCATGTTGTGATAGACCTCAACAAAAAAGATTTTAAATTAACGCTGGAGGCCGACAGTGAAATGAAGCTGCAGCAAATTATAGATGTGCTCATTAGCCGGAGCATGAAGCAAGGCCTTGCCGCAGAAGTGTACGACCTTAGCAAAGAACCCTACCCAAGCGGAAAAGTTACCAAGCAGGAAGTGTTGGTGAGAAACGGCATTAAGCAGGAAGATGCCAAAAAAATTGTGAAGCTTATAAAAGACAGTGGTATTAAAGTGCAGGTAGCCATAATGGATGATATCATAAGGGTTACTGGCAAAAAGATAGACGATTTGCAGGAAGTGATACAGGCGAGCAAGACCTGGAACATTGGATTGGCCCTGCAATTTGTAAATATGAAGAGTTAGACCCTTTTTTTGAAGCTAAATGCCTTACATTTGCGCTTTAATAACTGATGTACGGCAAAACCCGTACAGTAAACACACAAAAATGAAGCAAGACATTCACCCAAAGAACTACAGGATGGTAGTTTTTAAAGACATGAGTAACGGTACCACTTTTTTGAGCCGTTCTACTGCAGATAGTAAAGAAGTGATCGTATTTGAGGAAGATGGCCAGGAATACCCGGTTATCAAATTGGAGATCTCTAACACTTCTCACCCGTTTTATACCGGTAAGAATGTACTGGTAGATACCGCAGGCCGTATCGATAAGTTTAAAAAACGTTACGAAAAGAAAGCTAAATAATTGGTATAGATATATTCTTTATCCCAAGTTTGTTTTTCATGGCTATACTTTAAAGTCCCTCCGGTTTACCGGGGGGATTTTTTTGCCCCGGTTTTTATTATTTTAGATACAATCATCTTTTGAGCACAGCATTTTCATTATTTTTATCAGGATGAATATATTTTTAGATGAGAGCAGAACCAGGGAGGGTTTGTTTCCTTTTACACTTACCCGGCATGTGGCCGATGTCCGTATCGGCATTTTAACTATCAGGCAAAAGTGGGAAATGCTTACCGGGCTGCCCATAATTACAGACCCGGCTTTACAAAACCCAGCTAGTATTGTGGTGCAGGCCAATATCATCCCCACCGCTATTTCCATTGATCAAATTTTAAAAGCAGCAAAAGACGAAACCCCGGTTTTAGAAAACGACGAATTGAGAATGTTGCATTGGCCCTGGCAAATATTTCAATACAACGATTGGGCGCTGCGACACGATTTTGATAGTTTAACCAACGGTAAAATTTCGGCGTCCATCTCTCACAGCAATCAATGCATCAACGAAAATCAAATTTTTGTGGAGGAGCACGCCGTAGTAGAGTATTGCACTTTGAATGCTGCAACCGGCCCAATTTACATTGGTAAAAATGCAGTGCTCATGGAGGGTACACAGATCCGTGGGCCTTTTAGTGCGGGCGAAGGATCGGTAGTAAAAATGGGTGCAAAAATTTATGGGGCCACTACACTCGGACCATTTTGCGTGGCTGGGGGCGAAATCAAGAACAGTATATTATTTGGTTTCAGCAATAAGGCTCACGAGGGTTACCTGGGTGATAGCGTAATTGGCGAATGGTGCAACCTGGGTGCAGGTACCAGCAACAGTAATGTAAAAAATACCGGTGGCCAGGTTACTTATTATCAATATAGCAATGCCCCTGGAAAGCAGGCGGGCAGCAAGGCGGGGCTAATCATGGGCGACTATAGCCGCTGCGCCATCAACACAGCTTTCAACACAGGTACTGTTGTAGGCGTTAGTTGCAATATCTTTGGCCAGCGTCCACCCAGGTATGTTCCGGATTTTTCGTGGGGAGCCGATAGGTACATATTTGAAAAAGTAATTCAGGATATTGCCAATTGGAAAAAAATGAAGGGCAGGGATGTATTGCCCGCCGAAATAGAAATGCTCAAACAATTATATTCACACACACCATAACCTCACAACATGCGTAAACAAATAGCCGCTGCAAACTGGAAAATGAACCTTAGTCTTCAGCAGGCAGAAGAACTCATCAAGGCCCTCGTAGCAAGCAATATCTCTTTGGGAGAAAACCAACTGGCACTCTTTGGGGTACCATTCCCTTATATTTTGCCCATCAAACAATTATTAGATGGTAAGCAAAACCTTTTTGTGACAGCACAAAATTGTTCAGCCAACGCCAACGGTGCTTTCACCGGAGAAGTAAGTGCAGAGATGCTGCAAAGCATCGGCCTGAAGTACGTTATCATCGGCCATAGCGAACGCAGGGAATATAATTACGAAACCAATGCCGGATTGGCTGAAAAAGTAAACATTGCCCTGGATCATAAGCTGCAGCCGGTTTTTTGCTGCGGCGAAGCTTTTGGCGTACGAGAAGCGGGCGAGCAAGATGAGTATGTAAAAGTACAATTAATGGAAAGCCTTTTTCACCTGGAGGCAGCGCAAATGAAAAACTTTATCATCGCTTATGAACCCATCTGGGCCATAGGAACAGGCAAAACTGCCAGCAGCGAACAGGCGCAGGAAATGCATGCCCATATCCGCAGTGTAATGGCAAGCCAGTACGGCAAAGATATTGCAGATAGTATTTCTATTCTCTACGGAGGCAGTGTGAAAGCAGCCAATGCGGCTGAGATTTTTGGTAAGCCAGATGTGGATGGTGGATTGGTTGGCGGGGCAAGCCTGGTAGCAACAGAATTTGCTGCCATAATAAAGGGCTTGAAATAAGACCAAGCAATTGTCAAAGTGTTTTACGGCTTTTAAAATATTTGTAAAGAGCTGGCGCTATAATAATGGTAGTTATGCCTAGCATGGATAGTAAAAAAAATAGGGGAGATACATTTCCCTTGAGGGATAAACTTACAAGGAAATAAAATGAACCGAGTGCCCCAAATAAGACAGTTAAATAACGTAGAGGAATTAACTGCCAGAGCGTAGTGTCCATTATTTTAGCCGACAGAATAAGGTAATATAATACTTGCAGGTAGGTAGAAATTACCAAAGCCAAAACAATTCCCCTGGTTCCCAACCACGGATATAAAACTACCATTAATGAAAGCGATAAGCAGATGTCCATTGCAGAACCCAAAGCTAATTTCCCTGCCTGGCCATAGGACTGAAGCAAAACTCCATAATGACTAATACGCAAAGGGATAATAAAAATGCTTATCAGGAATATGGGTATTGATTCATTGTACTTATTGTTAAAAATAATAGAGTAGGCTTCCTGGTGACTAAATAACAGGAAGAAGAATATTGGAAAGGAAATCAGCGATAATATTTTAAAACTTTCCCGGAAAATATTCCTGGAAAGTTTTTTATTGCCCGGGTTCTCAGCAATGTTTGTAAGCATCACATTTTCCATAGCACTTATCATTATTGCAAATATTGGTATTTCAAATGAGCCATTAAAAAAGATGGCAAATTCCTTTGGTGATAAAAGATAAACCAGGAATATCTTATCAAGCCAGCGGGCAATAATACCGAGTACCTCATTTCCTCCGGTATACAACCAATTGCTGAAGAAGCCCGGAGACGCAGGGATTATCGTCTCGTTGACATCAGGCGCTCCTTTTGATGCCAGGAGAGCTATCGACTTAAGCATTGCAAGAATCATTATTGAGACCAACAATTGATTTAGAACGAAGTGGTTGAAATAAAAATAAAGGTGAATTCCAAAAAAAAGCACAGAGTAGACAAAATTTATGAAGAGGTATGATTTAAGTTGGTTCTTTTTAATGAGGATGCTATCTGCAATAGTTGCACAGAATTGCATAATTATGAAGCCGGTTAATATCAGCTTCCCCGACAGGCCAATATTCCCTGCCGAGTAATAAAGAAATCCAAAGGCAATTATCCAACAAAAAATATAGAGAGTTGCTATTTTTTTTTTTTGAAGGTCAATATATTTTTTTAACCAACTTACGGGAGTCGCAAATATAATTGTCGGAAGTCCAAAGGCTATAATCGTGCATACAAGATTTGTGAAAATCCAGACGGTTTGGAACTGTCCGTAATCCTGGTAAGAAAGTTTGCGGGAATACAAGACTGTAATTATGAGAAAGAATGCAATAGGCAGTAGTTTGCCAATAAAAATAGAGGGTAGTTTTTGCTGCACTTTTAAATGCCAGCTATCCTCGTTATTTTGATCGGCTTGTGCACTCACTTTGACTTTGTTATTTCTATCTGGAATAAAAGAGGTTTCCTGAAAATGCTGTTAGAGACCTTATCAATAAAACGCCATGCACTAAAAGGAAGAAATGCCAGGACATTGTACAACCACAATTTTAATACATACTTATTACAAAATGCCTTAGTATTAACAGCTATGTCCTTTACTTTTATAAAATTCCGAATATTATTTTCATTTAAAGAATGAAGGTGTGCATTTTTAGGCGTTAGTTTATTACAATGAATGCATAATGAATATTCGAGCTTTTCATTGTAAGGAGTTAACATAATAAACTTCCCGCCAGGTTTTATTTTTTCACAAACTCTACTTATGAACATTTCCGGGTCTACAACATGCTCCAGCACTTCGGAAGCAATCACTGCATCGAGCGAATTGTCTTGAAAGGGAAGGAAAAACGCATCGGCAACAATGGCAGCATGATTGGGGTGAGGAAATTTTTCCAGTGCTTTCCTGGGGTTGGAAGATGAGATATCCATTGATATTACTTTCTTGCCTTTGGGAAGCAATTTTGAAGCGACCCAGGCACTTCCGCATCCAATATCTAAAATGGTTATGGCATCCGCAGGAACACTGTTTAGAATAGACTGTCTGGACCTGGTTCGTTCCTGGTGAGTATAACCACTGTCTTTGTGATCAAAATAATCAAACTCCCTCGCATCATTTTCATAGTGAATTCGATAATCAAATGCTTCAGTGCCTTTCCTTTCTATTGATTGAATTAATACCTGCTGTTCCTTCAAAAAAATCGGTATTTTATCAACTACAGGGTAACGAATTCCTGTAACAGGATTTACCAGGTAAGTTTCTCCGTCGTTTAGGAGAGATTGATTGTTTTCCGGATCTGCAATTATATTAAGTAGAAACTGGTTCATAGGCATCTATCGATGCAAAATAAATATTTATATTTAGATTGCAATTACTTTTAAGCCCTTCAAACAATTGCCCCATTTAGCAGTGAATTGGTGGAATTGAAGATACTATGCTTCTATAGCACTTTATTCAATCGGGGGCTTAGTAATAATGATAAACCATTGAATCAGAAGATTCGGCCTCCTGAGATCCTTGTTTGCTTGAATATTGTGTTATTCTGTTTTCAGGATGCAGGTTTTTCAACCAAATAAAAAAACTATTGTTTGTCGCTTCCTTCCCGGGTTTCTATCGCCTTGTTCTCTTGTTGTGTTTGAAAAGGACTTTTCATCAATGCAATAAAATCTTCATCTTTTTCATTCGGGTAGTACCGGTCAAGGCCATAGCGGATATCGGATGGGGCTAATTTTTTAAAGCTGCCAAACAACCGATCCCAAATGGATAAGATGGCTCCATAATTACTGTCGGTAAAAGGCTGTTTCCAGTGATGATGCACTTTGTGCATGTTGGGTGATACAAGCACATAGCTAACGGCAGCATCCAGTCTTTTAGGTAAACTTATGTTGGCATGCGTAAACGCAGTAACCAGTATTAAAATGGTTTGAAAGATCATGACCGCATACATGGGTGCACCACTTAACAAAATACCCACGAAAAAGAAAAGGCCTCTTAACAGGCTTTCGCCGGGGTGGTGCCGCAAGCCCGTGGTCACGTCTACATTATTGTCTGCATGATGAATAACGTGAAAGCGCCACAAGAACGGAATCTTGTGTTCGGTAACATGCACCAGCCACCCACCCAAAAAATCAAGTGTAAGGAAGGATATCAAAATGGTTCCGGCAATTCCGGCATTGGTCCAGTACACCAACCCCACCTGGTGTAAACGGCACCAGTCACTCAACATCACAATGAGCACTGCCAGGAAAGTATGAATAACCAGGTGTATAATGGTGAATCCGAAATTTACACCCGCATGCCGGAGTTTGTTTTTTTTATAAGCCGGCTGCAATAAAGGAATGCTTCCCTCAATGATCCAGAAGAAAAGCAGACCGCCCACCAGGAAAGCCATTCTTTGCCCGGGGTGCCGATCCAGGGTTTCAAAATATTGCAGAATTTGTTCTAACATAAATCACTTTCAAAGGTATAAGGTACGAAATGCTATGCCACGCTCCGCAATAAGGGCAAACATGGTTTTGCTATTTTTTTCTATACGTAAAACTTTCCATATAAAAAACAGGCTATTTCCTGTTTTTTTAATCAACTATTAGTCTTTCTTTTACATCGGTTTTTCATAGGATATTGGATTTTAAATCGGGGCTGGATTTCTATCCTGGCCCTTTTTTTATTTTAACCACTTAGTTTTGTACTATGAAAGTTTATTTCATTAGCGGCCTGGCTGCCGATTGCCGGGTTTTTAAACACATAAAGCTACCAACAGGTTTTGAAGCGGTTTACCTGGACTGGATTTCACCCCTCAAAAATGAAAGCCTGCAGTCATATGCTTTCAGGATGGCAGAGAAGATGGATACGAGCCAGCCGTTTGCTCTTGTGGGCCTATCTATGGGAGGAATGATTGCCACCGAAATTGCCAATAAATTCAACCAGGCAACTTGCATTTTATTATCCAGTGTGCCCACACATAAGCAAATGCCTGGCTATTTCAAATGGGCCTATCTTTTTAATCTTCACAAAATGGTACCCATCGGGTTACTACAAAAAATCTCAATCCTAAAACGTGGTCTGGCGCCTGACAGCAACGAAGACAGAGCGCTTCTAAAGCAGGTAATTAAAGACAGTGATCCAGCTTTTATACGGTGGGCCATGCACGCCATCTTAGGCTGGAAGAATGAAGCTATACCAGCCTCACTCTGGCAGATACAAGGGGATAAGGATGAGATTTTGCCGATCCGCTGGGCCCGTCCTACGCACCGGGTGCAGGGCGGCAATCATTTAATGATCATGAGTAAGGCGCAGGAACTGAATGCATTCTTAAGGGAGGCTTTGTCACCCTTGCAGCCTCGGGCTTAATCCCAACTATAAGTTAAAGCAGCACCCTCGCTGTATCCTTAAAATGAATTTTTATTAAATTTAAGGCGGATATGAAATTTTCCATTCGTTATATCATGCTCTCCTTCCTGCTCGGCAGTGCTTCTATATTACCCGCACAAAAGATAACGGGTACATGGGAGGGCTTTATGGATCGGGAATTTATCCAGATTAACATTGAGCAAAAAGGCAATCAACTTTGTGGTTATACTTACGATCACGAGCTCATGAACAGGGCTAGCCATTGCATAGCAAGCTTTGATGGAAACTACGATCCGGAAAGCAAATTATTCTTCATCTCAGGCAAAAAAATTATTGAGAACAGTGGGAGCCATGTGCGCATGCGCATGATGTTAGCTTTTGCAAAAGAGGAGGGCAGAACCATTCTGATAGGCCAGGTATCCACCGAACCGGCCGGGGGGTTTTTCCAGGGCAGGGTAGATATGAAACTAAGCAGGGTGTCGCCCCGAGCGCAACAGCTGCAGGGTATGATGGAGCCTTGTTTCCCCAATCCGCCCCGGCCGGCAGTAAAACAACCAGTTACAAGGGTGCCGGCTGTAAAGCCGCCTGCAGCCACAGCTAAACCAATACCTTCTAAGCCAAAGCCGGCTATCAATCAGCCAGTCTCTCCGCCAGTGGTTAAAAAGTTGCCACCCGGGCCGCTTCCTGCTCCAGGCAAGAAGCCAATTCCTATAGCAACCGACACTATCTTAACGACCATTGTCAAAAGGCCACAGGCCGGCACGGCGCTGCCCAACAGAGAAATTGTGCAGAGCATGAAGTTGAGAAAGAAGTCGGAACAGAACCGGCTGGAAGTGAACGTAAAAAAAATTAACCTTAAAGTGTACGATAATGGAGTAGTAGACAACGATACAGTTTCAATTTTTTACAACGGCCAGTTGTTGCTGAGTCACCAGCGCCTTTCTGAAACTGCCCTGGAGTTTAATATAGAACTGAAGGATGGGTTTGAAAGGCATGAAATAATTATGTATGCCGAAAACCTGGGAAGCATACCGCCCAACACCGCATTGATAGTAGTAACAGCCGGTGATAAAAGATACGAACTCCGCTCTAAGGCCAGCCTTGAAGAAAATGCTGTGCTAATTATTACCTACAAACCAAAACCGTTTTAGAGATACAATTCTGCCTATATTTGGTATCTGAAACTAATTTACCAATGACTAAGAGCCGGGTGGGCTGTTTACTTGCCTGTATATTTTTACTGTTTGCCTTGCCTTGCTTTTCGCAAAAGCGTTTTTTTACAAGTTTTTTTGGCGGCATTTCAAATTATAGGGGAGACCTTGGAGGTACCGCTTTGACTGTAAGTACCAGCAGACCCGCTGGCGGCATTGGAGCTGTGTTTGAATTAAACCACCGCATGCTCATTAGGGCAGAAATGAACTACGGAAACATAAATGGCTCTGATAGGTACGATCCGAAAACCAGTAGCAGAAACCTCAGTTTTAGTTCTAACATAACCGAGTTTTCACTACTATTCGAATACGTGCTTTTTGATTTGTATGAGTACAAGGTTTCTCCATATTTTTTTGCCGGCGTGGGCACATTTAAGTTCAGCCCCTTTACCACCAATAAGGCCGGTAACCGCATTTACCTTGCCGAGCAGAGCACGGAGGGGCAGGGCTTTTATAAAAACAGGAAGGATTATAAGTTAACGCAACTAGCCCTCCCTTTTGGCGGGGGTATGCAGTGGGCCCTGTCTGCCAATAAGCGTTTGGCTTTTGAAATTGGCATCCGAAAAACCTTTACCGACTACCTCGATGATGTGAGTACAACTTACATTGATCCTGTGCTGCTGGCACAAAAAAGAGGCGGCACCGCCGTAACAATGGCCTACCGGGGAGCAGAGTTGCCAAATGCAGCACCTTATCCCGCTGAGGGTAGCATTCGTGGCAACCCCAATAATAAAGATTACTATGTTTTTACGGGCCTTAGTTTCAGACTCAGTCTGCAATCAAAGGGAAGGAAGCGAGCATACAAATACAAACCAAAAACAGCCCCTACCAGTTGTCCCTCACTTTTTTAAAAGTGTACTTTCAGCGCCGCTGATAGCTTTGTAAGTTGCCATCTGCACACTGTTTTACTTTGCATCTATCTCAATATTGATCAACTCCGGTTTCTTTGCCAAATACTGTGCACTTTCCACGAGCCTGATAAATTCCCGGCGGTAGCCTTCTTTATCATAACTCAAAGCATTGCCCGCCGATCGCAAAACAGAAGCATAAGAAGCGCCCGCTTTGAAGGCTGAGTTGCGCAGCAGTATTCCAAATTCTGCCACGGCCGCTGCAAAACGAAAGTTCTCCGAAGCTTGCCCAGATTTCTTTTGGCTGTAAAGCAAAGGATGCACCATCAGCATACTTTTTTCATCACCCGGCGTTTTATAACGGAACTTAATCGTCATCATTTCGTTGGCTAAGTCACTCACTGCAGCAGTTCCATTTTTCTGATATTTTAGGGGATCTACGTTTTTAAGAAAGCTACTTTGTACTCCTATCGGTATGATCTCGTACAATGCTGTGACGGTATGCCCGCTGCCAAGATCGCCGGCATCTTTTTGATCGTCGTTAAAATCTTCTTTGTTCAGCATACGATTCTCGTAGCCCACCAGGCGATATCCTTGCACGTGGGCGGGGTTAAATTCTACCTGCAGTTTCACATCTTTGGCAATGGTAAATAAAGTGCCACCAAATTCGTTTATCAAAACTTTTTTAGCTTCACTCATGCCATCAATGTACGCATGGTTGCCATTGCCTTTATCGGCCAGTTTTTGCATTTTATTGTCTTTGTAATTGCCCATGCCGTAGCCCAGCACCGTTAAATAAATGCCCGAATTTCTTTCCTCTTCTATGAGTCTTTCCATAGCATCGTCGCTGCTCATGCCTATGTTGAAATCGCCATCGCTGCATAGTATAACCCGGTTGTTGGCATTGGCCTTAAAATTTTCACGGGCTGTTTTATACGCCAGTTTAATGCCGGCGCCCCCGGCAGTAGAACCACCTGCACTTAATTTTTCCAGCGCATCTTTTATGGCTGTTTTATTTTGGCCACTCGTGGGCGGCAACACAAGGCCGGCAGCCCCTGCATATACAACGATAGATACTTTGTCCTGTTCCCGCAACTGCTCTGTAAGCATTTTCAACGATGCCTTTACGAGGGGAAGTTTACCCGCACTTGCCATAGAACCTGAGACATCTATCAGGAATACAAGGTTTGAAGCTGGCAGATCATCCACAGGTATTGTTTTACCCTGCATGCCTATGAGTACCAATTTGTGTTGGCTGTTCCACGGGCAATCGTTCATTTCTGTAGTAAAAGAAAATGGTACATCTTGCTTTGGTTGAGGGTAGTCGTACTGAAAATAATTAATCATTTCCTCTACCCGTACTGCACCGGCAGGTGGCACCTGGCCGGCATGCAACATGCGCCGCACATTGCTGTAGGAAGCCGCATCTACATCAATCGAAAAAGTAGAAAGCGGATTTTCTGCGGATGTACGGAAAATATTTTCATGGATATAATCGTAGCCCTCAGTATTGTATGGGTCCTGATAATAGTCTTGTTTATTTTCGAAAGCAAGGATAGGCCTTCCCATGGCAGCCACGGCACTCGTTTGATGGGTTTTGCGTTTTTGGCCATAGCCTGTTATCACAACCTCATTCACTTTCGGCGAAGCAAGCTGTAGGGTTAGACTCAGGTTGGATCTTCCTTTTATTGGTTCCTCCCGGGCCTCATAGCCTGCAGCTTCAAAAACAAGTGTAGCATTTTGACTGGGCGCCGTTATTTTGTAATAGCCGTGTAAGTCTGCAGACACTGCTGTGCCGCCTTCCTTGACCTTGATGTTTACAAAGGGTACCACGTTGCCCTTGGCGTCTGTAATGGTTCCACTTACGATAAAATTATTTTTTTGAATAAAGCCCAGCATGGCAACAACCAGCGGCAGGAGCAGTAATAATATTTTTTTCATAAACGTTATTTTTTAACCAGATGCGGCGCATTTGAACATTACACAAAGGGGCTGTTTTATTTTTGCATATTTTTGAAAAAGTGGCTTTTCTTACCAACATACCTGCTCATAAGGACACAGATGATGTACTTGTTGCCCAATATAAGTCTGGCGGCAATTTACAGGTGCTATCTGACCTTTACCAGCGTTACATGGAACTGGTATATGGGGTATGCCTCAAGTATTTAAAAGATGATGAAGATGCGAAGGATGCCGTGCTGAACATTTACGAAGAGTTGATCTTAAAAGTTAGAAAGTACGAGATCCAGCATTTTAAATCCTGGTTGTACCAGTTGGCAAAAAACCATTGCCTGATGCAGTTAAGGTCGGCTAAAAAATTTTCGAAGGCAACAGTAGATGTTTCACTTATGCAAAATGAAGAACCCGTGCATCTGAACGGTGTAATGGAAAAAGAAGAAAATTTTAAACACCTGGAATTTTGTTTGGCACAACTCGTGCCCGATCAAAAACAAGTAGTGTCATTATTTTACCTGGAGGGCAAATGCTACAATGAAATTGCAGACCTCACAGGAATTGAATGGAAGAAAGTGAGGAGCTTTATACAGAATGGGCGAAGAAATCTAAAAATTTGTATGGATAAACAATTAGGTATATCCTGATGACAGAAGATCAATACCATAACAAGCAATGGGGCGTAGACGACTTTGTACGCTATCACTCGCAGCAAATGACGAATGAGGAGCGGCATGCATTAGAGAAGGCCGCACTCGATGACCCCTTCCTGGAAGATGCCCTTGAAGGCTATGCCTTTGCCAGCACACCCGTAAAAAATATTGCAGAACTGAAGGAGAAATTACAACTCAAAAAAGAAAATACTAAGGTTGTGGTATTGCCTGCTCACCGTAGTAACCAGTTTCTTAAAGTTGCTGCTATACTCCTGGTATTTGCAGGGCTTACCTGGCTGTTGTATCCCGGCAGCAAAAAGCCCTCAACCGAACTGGCAACTGTTACAAACCGTGCAACAGCTCCTAAATATAAGACTGACACTGCTGCGGACGCTGCAGCAATTTCACCAGCCGAACAGGCGGTGGCTGCAAATGAAACAGGACCCTTAGGCAGTGGCGACAACCCTGCAAAGACTATTATTTCTGAAACGGAAAAGTCAACTAGTCGCACAGAAGTGAAAGAAAATAAAATTCGTAACATCGACCTTGCAACCAAAACTTCAGAAGATAAAGAAATGGTTTCAAGACAAGAAAAATCAGCACTGCCGGCTTTGAGTGAAACAAACATGAACAAAGCAGTGCCTTCAAATTTAATCAAAGGAAAGGTAGTAGACAACCAGGGCGCCCCCATACCATATGCAACGGTAACAGTGCCACAAAACAATACCAATGTTGCTTCAGACGTAAATGGGGTTTTCTTTTTAAGAAATAATCCGGAAACAAAAGTGCTGGCTCATGTAAATGCGCCTGGCTTTGAAACTGCCAACGCACCGTTAACTGCAGGAGCAGATGACAACAAAATTGTATTGCAGGAAAGCCCGCAGGCTCTGTCGGAAGTGGTGATTATTGGATACGGACAAACTAGAAAGAAATCAGTAACTACGGCTGGTACTCAAATAAAAGCGGATGATCTTAATAGACTCACGCTAAGCAATGTCCGCCCTTTGGGCCCGGATACAAACTTCATAGATGCTGTAAAGCAGCTCTCCGCAAATTTTAATACAGATACAACTGGCTATGTGCTGCTGAACTTTGATGTAGATGCATCTGGTAAAGCAAGGAACATTATGATCAGCAAATCTTTGTGTTCAAATTGCGATAAATTGGCTATTCAACTACTGCAACAAGTTCCAGCCCTTAGGCGTACCAACAAAAACAAACCTGTGGCACGCATTTCTTTTTAAGTAGCCTATAATTTTTCTGTTTAACCATTTGTACTTCTCTTTTCATTTCCTTAACAGTTAATTTTAGGAGCTGCGTAAATCGCCTGTGAGCAAGGGTTTAGCGCCATTATTCTCTGAAATAATCCACGATATTTACGAATGGCACGGATATTGGTTAATTGCGTATAAATAAAAAATATTTAACTATGAAAAAGATATTTCTTACTTGTGCAGTGGCAGCTTTAACCATATTTGCAACAGAGGCACAAACTAAAAAAAGCAAAAAAAGTAAAAAGGCTGTGGTTAGCACTGAGGCCAAACTAAACGCCGACATTGCTAAAATTAAAACAGAAAAACGAGTGGCTATGGAGCAGCAAAGGCTTGACCGTATGATGATAGATTCTACCCGTAGAGCTGACGAGGCCATGACAGAAATGTCTAAAGATTCTGCAAGGATAGCCTGGAAGGAACAAAAGTTGAGAGAAGTAGATAGCACCAACCAGGCCAACTGGAAGGATCAAATGGCGGACAAAGACCAGTGGTATGCTACGGAAAGAAGCCAGAAAGAAATAAATAAGGCTGCTAAATTAAGCGACAACCAGGGACGGCAGGTAAAAGCCATTAATGTTTCCTTTAATGCACAAGCAAAAGCCATAAAAGAAAATATGGAGTTGACGCAGGAACAACAAATGCAGCAGCTGGCGGCCTTAAACGTTGAGAGAAGAGCTCAAATAAGGGCAGCAATTGGTAAGGGAGATGAAAGTAAATTGGAAAAAGAAAGAAAAAAATATATGACCACGCACACTGATGATAAAGATTCTGCCTGGTTAAATGAAATTGCCGTAGTAGGTAACAAACAATAAAGGCCCTTTTGCAAACAAAAATAGAGGCGGAATTGTACATGTACAATTCCGCCTCTTTATGTTTCAAATGAGCGGTTAAGCTCGTTTGATATTCGTTAAAATTTTTACTGATGCAAAACCAGGATTGGTAATTTGCTGTGGTACGTCAGCTTCTTAGTCCTGTTGTTAGAAAATAATTTGTCCATGAAACTATGGTCCTTCTGCACTGCAATGATGAGGTCAATCTGGCGATCATGCGCAAACAACTCGATTGCTTCGTCTGTATCAAATAAACGCATGAAGTAAAACTCCGGGTTGTACTCTGCCAACAACTCTTTTAAGTCCTGTTTTTCTTTTTCATACTTTTCGGTAAGGGAAATGTAATGATCCTTATCTACGTTTACAACGTGGAGTTTCGGATTATAAATGCTAAGGAATTTTTTGATGGGAACAGACGGGGTGGTGTTCAGCGTGTCTTTAAAATTGGAAGCCAACATTACGTTTTCCATTTTGGTAAAACTGGCATGCTCGGGAATGATAAGCACAGGGCAAGCTTTTGTTGCAGCCATTTTTAGAGTATTGCTACCGAAAAGCACCTGGGCAATAGCGGCTTTACCCGTTATACCCATAATTACCAAATCTGCAGACCTGTGTCTCACTGCTCTTTCAAGGCCAGTCACAAAATCATCTTCTTTGTGGTTCAGTATCTCAATATCTAACGGATCTGTTTTTGTCAGATCCTGCTTCAAGGCTTCGAGGCGTTGAATGGTATTTTCGCCATCAGCATCTTTGGCATAGCTATGATAAATGATCATTTTCATGCCTGCTTCGCCTGACAAAAACCGGGCTGCATAAGCAGCTGCATTCAGGGATGTTTCTGAGAAATCGACCGGTACTATTACTGTTGTCATGTGTTACTAGTTTAAAATAATTGGTGTTTAAAAACTTTAACGACGCAAAGCCTTCGCCTGCATGTGAAAGTCTGCAAATATAAAGATTTTACAAAAAGTAAATTGCCTACCAGGCGAACATCCTCATATTAACCTTCCTATTGTTTGCAAAAACTAAAAATGCTCCAGGCCACATTAACACAATCTGGCCAAAGCAGTTAAGAATTAAAGAATCATTTACTTGGTAGTATCTTTCAACTTTTCATCAAGCATTTTAGTACTGTCTCTTATTTCTTTTTCACGCTGGTTTAATCCATCACTGGTGGAGTTTGCGTTTGTTTGATTGGTGGTTTTTTCTTCTTTTGTGCTGGTGGCTTCTGCGCACCCCACTGCTATAAAAGCAACCATGGCAATAGCAAGTAATTTTTTCATTTGTTTTTTTTTAAGGGTTTAATGTAGTTGGATGATAATAATGATTTTAAATTAAAGCTTACCGCTGTTACATTCCACTTTAAGCAGTTCCGTGGATTGTGAAAAATCTACGGTTGCCGGATCTTCAAAAACCATCTTTCCGTTTTGATCCTTCACGGGTCCGTATCCTTCTTTATAGCCCTGGGCTGTTTTTAAAAATATAACCTGTCTTAGAGACTCTACGCCTTCGCTCATAAAGGTATAGTCGGCAAGCAGCGTATCACCAGTCATTCTGCCAATGATAGCGCCAGTATTTTTATCCTTCGCTTCAGGCAAATAATTTAATGTTCCCTGCACTAAACCATCCTTTTCGGTAAGAGTCATTTCTACGATGCTATTTCCGGTTTTGCTCCTATAGCAGTTCTCGAGCGAGGCTGCCGGGGCTGTATTGGCAGAACTGTCCACCGAGTTCACTTTGCTTGTTTCATCAGTGGAAGTTTTTGGGTTAGTGCATGCCCCCATAAAAATCAATAATAAAGTACTTAAAATGTTTGAATTAATCATAAACAATATTTTCGTATAAAGGTTGATGAATTTGAGTAAGCTATGCAAGATATAGTCCGGTAGCTTCAAGACATTACCATTTCGAATTTAAAGATGCTTAAGCAAAAAGGCCGGCATAAATGCCAGCCTCCATGTTTATATCACAATACATTGCGAAGTTATTAGTGTTTGTGTTTAAACAAATAGAAAACACCTACCTGGAAACCCCTGTTTTTAATTTCATTGGCAGCAGATTCTGTAATATCTGTCAAACCAAGATTGTAACGGGCATCTACACCGAAACCAGAGGCAGGGTGTACATAGCTTAATCCTGCAGTAATGCCGAAGTCAACTGTTTTAAATTGATTCTTTACATCGATTTCAGTATTCCCGATTTCGGTTTTTGCATTCACTAAAAAACCAACCTGTGGGCCTCCCTGAAGTCTAAAGCCGTTGTCAAACATGTACTGTAGCTGAACCGGTACGTTGATGTAACCCAACTTCAGATCAGAATCAACATTACCAGTTTTAAACTCTGCACCCTGGCCAGAGTACATAACCTCTGGCTGAAGGCTGAACTGCGGAGAAAGATGGATATGGCCCAAAAGACCACCGTTAAAATTCGTGCGGCTTTTGTAATTTTGATCTGGATCACTTTCCAGGTTAAATACGTTTAGACCTGCCTTGATTCCAAGATTCACGCTCTGTGCTGTTGCAGCTCCCGTCATCAATAGTGCTGCTAATGCAACGCTCAAATACTTTTTCATAGTAGTTTGTTTTAAATTTTTATATCAATTGAATGCCTTTTCTTTTTTTGCATTCTTTCACCGTTCTGCAAAAATGATTCCAATGTGCCAACATTGAAATATAAATGACGTAATGACTTCAAACCAAATTTTATGCGAAATAATTTACTCGGTTGGGTGGATGGCTACACACAACGGGCACTGTGTTCTAAGCATAAATAGCTGGAAAATTTTTCTTTGTCAGCATTGTAAAGCCCTGTCATATTAGGTACTATACTGCTATCTCAAACAAACTTAAAAAAATTGCGCTGTAATGTTTGGGTAATTGCTTGCTGGCAGTGGGTGTAATGGTACCTAAAAAAGTAAAGCCGCATTTTGTATAGTAATTGATGAGGGCTTCATTATCGCCCCAGGTATCCATTCTTATAAATTTTTTATTATTAGTTAATGCATGTTCTTTTGCCCATTCTATGATGTGCTTCACATATCCTTTGCCCCGGTACTGCGGATTGGTTACAATTCGGTGAATATAAATTGATGGTTCTTCATTTTTTTCTTTCCATATAAAAGGATCTTCATATGCTATGGCAAATATGCAAGCCACATCTTCGCCTTCTTTAATCTTCCATTGCCTGCCCTCGGCAATCTCCTGCTGCACCATTTCCCGGTCAAAGTCTAACCAGTGCTTGTCAAATTTTGTTTTCTGAAAAGCCACAGCCTCGTCATATAATTTAAAAATAATTTCTATATCGTTGCATTCGCTATTGATGATTTTCATGGAGCGTTTTGTTGATGTTGTTTCCTGTTTTATTATAAATCTTTCGCAAGTTATACAATTACGCAACATTGTTTGAATGCTTCAAGCAGGTTTTCCTGCCTGAAGTATCGCTACTTTGCAGCAGCCTTGTAGCAAGCTGTTTAGAGCTTAAAGCAGTGCTTCAAACAAAAGCCTCATTTCAGCGCAAAATCCGTTATTTTTGCCGCCTAAAAGAAGATAAAGCGTACATGAAGAACATCCGCAATTTTTGTATAATAGCCCATATAGATCATGGCAAAAGTACCCTGGCCGACCGCCTTTTACAAACTACAAACACCATCAGCGATAGGGATATGCAAGCCCAGGTATTGGATGATATGGATCTTGAAAGGGAAAAAGGTATTACAATTAAAAGTCATGCCATCCAAATTAACTACCCTTATAAAGGGGAAGAATATATTTTAAATCTCATTGATACACCGGGCCACGTAGACTTTAGCTATGAAGTGAGCCGTGCCCTTGCAGCATGTGAAGGCGCCTTGCTTTTGGTAGATGCTACCCAGGGCATTCAGGCACAAACTATCAGTAACCTTTACCTTGCTTTGGGCAACGACCTGGAGATTATTCCTGTGATTAACAAAGTAGACATGGATGGCGCCATGATACCCGAAGTTACAGACCAGATTGTCGAACTCATTGGCTGCAAGCCAGAAGATATATTGCTGGCCAGTGGCAAAAGCGGTATTGGTATCGAAGAAATTTTATCAGCCATTATAGAGCGCATACCTGCTCCCTCGGGCGATCCTGAAGCTCCTTTGCAGGCGCTTATATTTGACAGTGTTTTCAATAGCTTCCGGGGCATCATTGTTTATTTTCGCATTTTTAACGGCAGCCTCAAACAAGGCGATAAGGTAAAGTTTTTTAGTACCGACCAGGAATATTACGCCGACGAAGTAGGCATCCTTAAGTTGGGAATGGATAAGAAAAAATCCGTTCATTGCGGCGATGTCGGTTATATCATCACCGGTATTAAAAACGCCAAAGAAGTGAAAGTGGGAGATACCCTCACCAATGTTATCAATCCTACACAGAGCCGCATAGATGGATTTGAAGAAGTAAAGCCAATGGTATTCGCAGGTATTTTTCCTGTAGAAACCGATGCATTTGAGGAGTTGCGGGATTGTATGGAGAAGTTGCAGCTCAATGATGCTTCTCTCACTTTTGAATTAGAAACCTCGCAAGCTTTGGGCTTTGGTTTTCGTTGCGGCTTCCTTGGTTTGTTGCACATGGAGATCATACAGGAAAGGTTGGAAAGAGAGTTCAACCAAACAGTTATTACAACCGTGCCCAACGTGAGCTTCATTGCCCACACCACCCGGGGTGAGGTTATTGATGTGCACAATCCATCTACATTACCAGATCCCAGCCGAACTGAGCGTATTGAAGAACCTTTTATAAAGGCGCAGATTATTACTCAAGCGGAGTACATCGGAAACATCATGACGCTGTGCATAGGCAAGCGTGGTATGCTCATACACCAGGGCTATCTTACACCTACCCGTGTAGAACTTACTTTCGAAATGCCACTAACCGAAATCGTTTTTGATTTTTATGATAAACTAAAATCCCAAACACGTGGGTATGCATCTTTCGACTACCATCCCATCGGTTTTAGAGACAGTGATATTGTACGTATGGACATTATGTTGAACGGTGAAAAAGTAGATGCCCTCAGTGCTTTGATTCACCGCAGCCGCAGCCATGAATTTGGTAAAAAACTTTGCGAAAAATTAAAAGAGTTGCTCACCCGTCAGCAGTTCCAGATAGCTATACAGGCCGCCATCGGTGCAAAAATCATTGCCAGGGAAAACATCAGTGCCATGCGCAAGGATGTTACTGCCAAATGTTATGGTGGTGATATCAGTCGTAAACGAAAACTGTTGGAAAAACAAAAAGAGGGTAAGAAGCGCATGCGCCAGATAGGTAATGTGGAAATTCCACAGGAAGCGTTTTTGGCAGTATTGAAATTGGATTAATGAAGAAGGCCCCTGTCCCCTGAAGGGGAACTTCGGCAGCTGGTATTTTACATTCTTCTGATAGTTTTTTTGTGATGAATTTGGATCTTTTGAGCTGGCATTTGCACTTTTTTTTTAACATTAGTGTGCTTGCCCAAAAAGACGCAGAGCTACGTAACCCGGAGTAATTCAGCTATAAGGCATCCTTCATCAGCTTTTAATACGGGGGTTGTAAAAACTCCAAAACCAAAGGTTGCTTCACTGGAAGAATAGCCTTGACCATTGACCTATTGACCATTGACTTTTGACCATTGACTTTTAAATGAAATTCTTCCCCGAATCCACCATACATCAATTAGAATTTGACAAGGTAAAAGAACTGTTGGCAGCGCATTGCAGAACTGACTTTGCCAAAGATCGTTCGCTGGATCTACGCATTCATACCAAAAAAGAATTTATAGAAAATGACCTGCAGCAGGCGCACGAGTTTAAGTTGCTCCTGCAAAGCGGACTTCATTTCCCCAACGATTTTACCCTAAATATCAGCAGAGATCTTAAGTTGTTGGGCATTCCCGGTGCGTCATTAAGCGGGGAGCAGTTTTTGCTTATTCGACGCCTTGCAGAAAATACCAACAACATTTACCGCTGGTTTACCAACGAACTAAGAGATACTTATCCCGGCCTTTCCAACGTAATAAAAGATAGTTATTACGAAAAGAATATCAGGCACCTGATAGATGTAGTGCTGGATGAAACAGGGCTTGTGAAAGACAGTGCCAGTGAAGAACTGCGGGACATTCGCATGAAGCTCTACCGCAAGCGCAATGAGCTGCGAAAACTGTTTGATCGTATTGTGAGCAAGATGAACAAGCAAGGCTACCTGGCCGATATTGAAGAAAGCTTCATGAACGGCAGGAGAGTGCTGGCCGTTTTTGCGGAGCAAAAGAGAACCGTAAAAGGCGTGTTGCACGGCGAAAGCGATAGTCGCCGCACCAGTTTTATAGAGCCCGAAGAAACCACCGAACTCAACAATGATATTTTTTCATTAGAATACGAAGAAACGAAAGAAGTGTACCGCATACTGCGGCAACTCACGCAGCAACTAAGCGTGTATGCGCCACTGTTAAAGAGCTATCACGACATGGCTGGCGAGTTCGATTTTATTCGTGCCAAGGCAAAGCTGGCCATAGATATTGGCGGGCATTACCCTGTGCTTTTAGATAAAGGTCATATCAATTTGATAGATGCTTACCACCCGCTGTTGCTTTTATACAATCAAAAGCAAAACAAAAAAACGGTACCCATCAATTTAAGACTAGATCAGCAGAATAGTATTTTGGTTATCAGCGGACCCAATGCCGGCGGTAAAACAGTTACCTTAAAAACTGTTGGTTTGCTACAGGTGATGCTGCAGGCAGGCCTGCTCGTGTCGGTAAGTCCTGATACAGAGATGGGTATTTTTAAGCAGCTCATGATTCATATAGGCGACACGCAAAGTCTCGAATTTGAATTGAGCACTTACTCTTCGCACTTAAAAAACATGAAGCATTTTATTGAAAATGCCAATGGAAAAACGTTGTTCTTCATAGATGAATTGGGCAGTGGCAGCGATCCCAACCTTGGAGGCGCTTTTGCAGAAGTGATCATGGAAGAGCTGGCGTTTAAACATGCGTTTGGAATCGTCACTACGCATTACCTCAACCTTAAGGTGATGGCCAATAAAGTAAAAGGCATCATCAACGGCGCCATGCAATTTGATGAGGTGAACCTTTTGCCCTTGTACAAACTGCAGATTGGTAAGCCAGGCAGTTCCTACACGTTTAGCATTGCAGAAAGAATTGGTCTCGATAAAAGGCTCATCAATAAAGCCCGTACACTGGTAGATGAAGAACATTTTAGATTAGATAAATTATTGAATCGTACCGAGCAGGATCTGCAATTGATAGACAAAGAAAAAGGGAGCTTGCAAAAATTGCTGAAAGAAAATGAGCAACTAAAAAAGGAAATGCAGGCGCTCATCAAAAAAGAAAAGCACCAGCAGGAGGTAGAAAAATTAAAACACCAGAACCAGGTGTCCGAAGAAAAACTGGCGTACCTGCGAGATATGGAGCGACGATTAAAAGCCATGGTAATAGAGTGGCGCCGGGCAGATGACAAAGATGCCGTGGTAAAAATGATTCACGCCCTGCTCTTTAACCAAAAAGAAAAAATGCAGGTAGAGAAACGAAGAAAAAAAATCAACGAAAAATTTGAAGAAGTAGGCGGCGAACTAAAACTCGGAGATAAGGTCATGATGAAGAACAATCGCACCGTTGGTATAGTAAAAGAAATCCGTGGTAAAAAAGCCATCCTGCAAGTAGGAGCCATCCCTATTACGGTAGACCTGCAAGACCTTGTGGTGGTAGTAGATAAAGAAGTAGGGGAGTAACTATTTTAAATTAATAGCTTACCTATTGGGCAAGGCACATATCCCTAAAGTCTTTAGATCGTTTTGTTTTTACCAACTTTTAGCGGCCGTTTTAGCAACCTGGAATTGATAATGTATTTCGTATCATTTCCATAAATGAAAAGGCACGAACCATTTTTGATTTTATCGATAATGGGTTTGTACAATGCCGGCGAAAGTGCCGGGCAGCCGAGGCTGCGGCCAATATAGCCCTGGCTTTTTACAACGGCTTCACCCACATAATCTGCACCGTGCACCACTATGTCTCTTTCTAAAGCATTGTTATTATAGCCAATTTCCTGTCCCTCCAGGCGCAGGGAGTAACCATGTTTGCCGGAGTAGGTGAGCGATGTAATGTAGAATCCCACACTGCTCTTGAAACTCTCGGCTTCGTTGGAAAAATGAAGCGTTTTGTCAAGCCCGGAGTTTCTGCCATGAGCCACATAGGTCACAAACAATAGTTTGCTGTTTCTCATGTCAATTACAAAAAATCTCTTTCTGCCAGAAGCGGTCGTCATGTCTGCAATAGATAAAATGTGTTGATTGCTCAACTTTTTGTTGGCTTTCAAAATATTGTAACCAAGAATTGCATAATCGAAAGCACGTCGCCCGAGGCCAAGTTTGCCTAGTTGTAATTTATTGAACAGGGAATCATATTTAGTAAGTTTACTACTATCCTCTGCGAGTGGCGAAATACCTAAAGCATTTACTGGCAGCCGGGTAGTTGATGCGTACAAACTCTTGCAGGTAAATAAAATAATAGCCAGGCCAAAAAGTACTAAGTGTAGGGGACGCATTATTTTAATCATGCTTGAAGGTAAGCTATTTGTGGGCGCCCGCTGTATGCTGCAACTCTAAAAAAATATCAAAAAAGAATCTATATTTTTTGTTCTACAGAATTTGAACCCTTACTTTTGCCGCGGAGAGCTGGCAGAGTGGTCGATTGCGGCAGTCTTGAAAACTGTTGACTGTTACAGGTCCTGGGGTTCGAATCCCTAGCTCTCCGCAGAAAAAACCCTGGAATTTCCAGGGTTTTTTTATTTGGGCTTGTAGATATGTAAACATAAGTTTATATCAGGAACTCATTTGCACAAAAACAAATCATGATGGCCTTATGGAAATGTTGGGTTATATAGCATCCTTATTCATTGGCATATCCATGGGAATGATAGGAGGTGGCGGTTCCATCTTAACCATTCCCATCCTTGTGTATTTGTTTGGTATTTCACCCACCATTGCAATTTCCTATTCGCTTTTTATTGTCGGTATCTCAAGCCTGGTAGGCGCTTTCAGAAACTACCTGGAAGGCCTTGTACATTTCAAAACAGTGTTGCTATTTGGCTCTGCTTCTATCACTACCGTCTTTATTGCCCGCAAGATTATTATCCCGCTGGTGCCAGATGTTTTTTTTAGGCTGGGAAATTTTACCGTTACGCATGCCCTCTTTGTAATGGTGGTTTTTGCCGTACTCATGTTGTTGGCGTCCTTTGCCATGATTAAAAGCAAAACAAAAAACACGGGCTTCTATGCTACTAAAAAACCTTACAAGTTATTGCTATATGGCGTGTTGATCGGCCTCGTGACGGGCTTCCTTGGTGCGGGTGGTGGATTTCTGTTAATCCCCGCTCTCGTTATACTCATGCGCCTGCCCATGAAGGAAGCCATTGGCACTTCTCTGCTTATTATTGCCCTTAATTCGTTGGTGGGATTTTTAGGAGATCTTGGTCGGCATTACACAGACTGGCTCTTCCTGTTAACTATAGCAGGCATAGCCATTGCAGGCATATTCATTGGTGGCTATTTCAATAAAAAAGTAGACAATGAAAAGTTGAAAAAGGGCTTTGGATGGTTCATATTGATTACAGGCCTGTACATTCTGATCAGAGAAATATTTTTATAATACTTATCCAAATTTTAAGCACCAGGTTTAACGCCCATTATAAATTATCCCGGCAAAACAAAAAACTAAAAAAACCGAAGTCTGTGTTTTTACAACCATCTTTGCAGGATGGTTGTAAGCTAATTGCATCCAACAAAACCTATTTATTAATAAAAAAAACAAGAGCATGGAAAATACTCCACTTACACAAGGAAAAATTCATACCGCTAAGGGTGTACTAACTTTTGAATTGTACGATGATGCAGCGCCAATTGCTGCGGCCAACTTCAAAAAGCTGGTGCAAGACGGGTTTTACAATGGTCTTAAATTTCACCGGGTAATACCAAATTTTATGGTGCAAGGCGGTTGCCCCGACGGCACAGGCGCAGGAGGCCCGGGTTATACTATTCAATGCGAAACCAAGGGAGCAAAACAAACCCATGACCGTGGTGTGATGAGCATGGCACATCGTGGGCCTAACACAGGTGGCTCACAGTTTTTCATTTGTCACAACAGGCAAGGGACGCAACATCTTGATGGCGTGCACACCTGCTTTGGAAGGATCACCGATGGACTTGATTTGGTAGATGAAATAAGAGGCGGTGATATCATGGACAAAGTAGAGATAATTTAATTTTCTCAACGGGGCCAGGAGAAGTTTAAATAGTAATGATAAACTTCTCCTGCACCTTTCCCATACTAAAGCGGTAAACTCCTGTTGCAAGGCCAACCATACACAATTTAAATTCTGCAATATGTTCGTTCACGGCCCCTTTTCGAACAATGCGTCCCGTTTCATCCGAGATAATGTAGTCACGCTGTGGAAAGTTGGCGAAGCCAGATCGCACAGTGAGCGTTTCATTCACGGCAACTTTTGAAGGACTTAGGGTTAGTTCTGGATGCTTTACCATTTGTCAACAATATTTATTTGATTTATCGAAGGGGTGACGGGTAGTACATGACCATCCGGAGCACCCGGTTTACAATTTTAAATACTACCATTGTACACAAGCAAAAGCCTTATACATGGTAAAAAAAATGTCTTTATGGTTGGGAGTGTTAGGGAAAATTCCTGTGTAGAGTTTGGGCTAATCGGCTGTAATTATTATTAAACTGATATTGGTTAAAAAAATTGTTCTGAAAGAATAAATCAGGTAATTCTACGCAAAGATTGCTCTGTCTTAAGTTGGCTAGCAGTTACCAAACTATATGCCAGCAGCCAGAATTGTGTATATCTATTGCCTGCTTAGTAGAAAAAACTTTACACATAAAAAAAAGCACTCATAAAGTGCTTTTTTTATAAACCTGCAGGTCTAAACAGTTTTTTTGGGTGGTAATGCAAAAGCTTTGGCGTCGTGTTCAAAATGGCCTTTGTGAGCGCCATCGCAAAAAGGTTTGTTTTGCGATAAACCACAGCGGCAAATAGAAATAATTTCTCTACCCGCAAGGTCATATACGTTTCCTTCTTTATCAGTTAGTTCAAAATCTCCTTCTACTTTTAACGAGCCATTGCTGTTTACTGTAATTTTTGTTGCTGCCATAAATTTTTTTTCAAATCTAACAAATAATACCCGGGTGTCGTCGGGCTGTGTAACATTTTCAGGTTTACTTTAGGATACGGAAAGAATGCTGTAAACAGCGCCATTCACTTCTGCCATATTGCCTGCACGCAGGCCACGCAATTTTTGCCCAAGCGGCGAAGTAGGAGACAAGGCATAAACAGTCAATGCGTCAAGGATAATTTTACCCAAGGCTACACTTATAAAAAAATAACCCTTATCGGTTTCCACCAGCGCTCCATTTAATATTTCTACAGATACATGTGCGGGGTCAATTTTATTAAAAGCCGCTTGCTGCACTTGGAGCTCTTTTAACTGTTTGCGTTTGTTCTCCTGCTCTATCTGCAACATGGCCAGGGCTGTTTCATGTTTGTCGCCCGCCGTGCTCTTGGTTTCGTTGGCAGCACTTTGGTGCAGCTCCTGCAAATTTTGCTGCAGGGCATTTATTTTTTCGAGTAAAATTTGCCGGCAGGCCTGGTGAATTTTTTCTTTGAGAAGCATGCAATGAGTTGTTACATTTTTAATTTTTCCATGTAGGCAATGATGGCCAGCCGAATATCAGACTTCAAATCCTTTACAGCTGTAGCTACGGGATAAACTTTTACTATTTGCGGATTGTCTTTGTTTAAGAACCCGAGATTGGCTTCGCCGCCGGTTAATAAAAAATCGGATAAGGCTACTCTATAAATAGCATCCTGCGTTATGGGTGCTTTTTTAAAAGTCCATTGCTGGTTGACAGCGTCATAAAATACATGAGCTGAATAATGGAGGAAGCCACCGATGCCTACATTCTTTCTGCCGGCTTCTAACACTTCTTTCAACAGGCTTCCTCTCATATCTACTTCTACAATGCTTCCGCCAAAAGGGAGCGTACGGATGATGTCGTATTGCGTAACCGGTGCTTGCAAAACATCATCGAGCCTGATAGAACCTGAATTGACGATGGCAACCTGTGATTGCGGTGCAGCTTGCTCCATAGCGTTTACAATGAGTTTAGAAAAGTTGGTGGTTGTTCTTCGGATAATGCTTTCCCGTGCTTCCAAAGGTTCGCCCTTTTGCATCACAATTTTCTTTGCGTCAAAACCAACTGAGGCATAATTCTTTTCGGCAATATCGCTCCATTTTTTTACCGTCACGTTTGTTGCAGAGTCCAGGGCCACAGAGGCATCTATCATTTTTAGCTTTGCACGTACGGTATGCTTACCTGTTTTTTTATTAATGCTGAGCGCCACTATGTAAGCCGACCTTGCATTGGAATGTGCCTTGGCCACTATTACATTGCCCACCTGCTGGTAACGCATGTCATGCTCGTGCCCGCCCAGGATGGCAGCAAGGCCAGGTAATTTTTTTGCCAGTAAGATGTCATCCTGCATAAGCTGGTGAGTGATGGCAATCACAACATCACAGGAATCTTTTATTTGTGTGTATAGTTTCTCTGCAGTAAGTAAAGGGTCTGTATAGCTCACATAACTTGCTTTGTTAAAAGGAATGTTGATGCCAATGAAACCAATTTTAGCGGAAGTGCCATCTGCATCTTTAACTTGCAGGATAAAGGTTTCTGGAAATGGCACATCGCCTTGCGCATTTGTTTTTACAAAAGGCACGATGCCTGCATTGGTCTTGTGAAAACTGTTAGAAGATATCCAGGTAAATTTTGATTCATTAATCCGGCTCTGCAGTTCTGCTTCGTTAATGTCAAACTCGTGATTACCAAATACAGCAAAGTCCATTCCTGCAGCATCCATCACTTCTACCATTTGCTTTCCCCTGATGCGTTTGCCTTCATACGTTAGACTATTGTATACAGAAGGGCTCAGGAAATCCCCTGCCATCAACAGGTAGCTGTTAGAGTTTGTTGTGAGCAATTCTTTTTTGAGGGTAGCCACTCTGGCCATGCCGCCCGTTTTGCCAGCTTCTATGGGTTCAATTTCATACACATCGTTTACCTGCAAAAAATTGACGGTAATTTTTCCATTGTCTGGTTTAGATGCATTGCGGGGCGTAATGCAGCCTGCTGCCAACAAGCAAACGGGTAAGCATACACGAAGAATAAATTGTTTCATAAAAATATGTTTTGATGCCAACCAGGGGAACTCCGGTTTTTTGCGCTAGTTCCTGGCATCGCTGCCGGTTTAGGCAGCAGCAGTTAGGGGTTAGCATGCGGTTCTTAAATTGGTTTACTAGCCTCGTACTATTGCTGAATTAAAAAAGCCAACAAGGGCAGTGTCTTAATTTTGTTGCTTCAAATCTCACACATCATACTTCAAATTTCGCTACAATATGCTGATTGACAAACTTGCTTAAAGTTAGGCAAATGATTTTACACCATGATTACCATTGGGGCGGCATGGTAGATGGCAATGGCGGAAACGACGCCCCTGGCGGGCCACGCCCCAGCAATATTATGATAGATCATTGAAGCTAAACTGGGTCATCCACGAAGCTCATGCTCTGTATGCCGGCGAAGTACAACATTAAAGGGTCCCTGATGGCAGGTAAAAACAACAGCCCTTAAATCCTGCAAATGCAAACGTTGCAGTCTTCAACGAGCGGTACCCGTATTTCAGCGATATCGAAAGGTAAATTAATAGCTTCCTAAAGTGAAAAAGATTATTATTAGTGCTCTTAACATTTGCCTTGCCGGCAAAAAAAGATCAACGTTTTTTTGCCTGAATTTTAACCATAGTTATCAAAGAAACAAATGCCTTCTAAAACCGGCTGAGTATGCCTTCTGCTTATCTTTAGGATGGCTTGTACCCCTCATACCAGGGGGCAAAGAATGGTGAAGTGCCAAAATATTTATTCGTAAGCGCCTGTAGAAATCAATCGTTGATAAGCATCAGAAAATGATTATATCTTTATACAGTTTGGAAACAACGATCAATCGAAAAAAAAAAGTCCGTTTAAAAGAACAGGATTTAGAAGTAAAAGAATCACTGTTGTCCGACTAAAACTCCACCCTATCGTTCAAATGCTTACTGGCTGAGGGTTCTAGCCCCTCTCCCTTGGAGAGGGGTTGGGGTGAGGTCATGTAGGGCTGATAAGGGTTTCAGACATTTAATCGGACAATAATATAAAAGAATAATTGTTCCAGTAAAAAAATTAGCAATGAAATTATTCATTTTTGTTAGCATCATCCTGGTAAGTCTCCAGGGTTTTTCACAAAGAATAATCACAGTATCCAAAGATGGTAGCTCCGATTTTAAAACTATACAAGCTGCGTTCAATGCGATTCCTTCTCCCAATAATAAACCCGTTACAATAAAAGTAAAGCCGGGTATTTACAAAGAAAGGGTGATTGTAGATTCGGGTAAAAACTCTGTAACCTTACAAGGAGAGCTTAATGAAAAAACCTATATAACTTTTAATTACCATGAAGGTAGCCTGCTTTACGGTGGTGATACCATCAACACAGCTAACAGTGCTACTTTTTTAATTTATGCGGATGATTTTCATGCAGAGAATATATTTTTTCAGAACAATGCAGGTCTGTATGCTGGCCCGGCCGTGGCAGTGAGGGCAGCCGGAAACAGGATTTCTTTTCGTCGTTGCGGTTTTCTCGGTTTCCAAAATTTACTTTTCCTGAGCGGCTCCGGCGTAAAACATTATTTTGAGAATTGCTACATAGAAGGTACTACCGGTTTTATTTTTGGCGCAGCCACAGCCGTATTTGTAAGATGCAGGATCCATAGCAAAAAAAAATCGCATGTTACTGCAGCATCTACCAACTCTATTATTCCTTATGGCTTTGTTTTTTTTGATTGTAATTTAACCGCAGATGCTGGCCTGGACAGTGTGTCGCTCGGCAGGCCATGGAGCCCTTCTGCAAGTGTGACCTATATCAATTGCTGCATGAACAAGCATATTATAGCGCAAGGTTGGAACAACTGGAAAAACCCCAATGATGAAGCCACCGCAAGATGTGCTGAGTACAATAGCACAGGGCCCGGCGCCAATGCAGCAGCAAGAGTAAAATGGAGCAGGCAATTAAATGCAGAAGAAGTAAAAAAATATACGATCAAAAATATATTAGGAAACTGGACTCCCAAATAAAAATAACATGAACCAGATCAAAACAGCAATATGTTCTTTTGGCATGAGTGGTTGGGTATTTCATGCACCCTTCATCACTGCCCATCAGGGGTTTAATTTTTATGGGGTTCTGGAGAGAACTAAAAATCTGGCGCAGGAAAAATATCCCGATGTAAAAGTATTTAGGTCGTTGGAAGAAATGTTGGCAGATGACAACATAGAACTGGTGGTAGTGAATACACCTAACAAAACTCATTACAATTTAACGAAGCAGGCATTGCTTGCTGGTAAACATGTGATCTGTGAAAAACCTTTTACTGCAACTGTAGCAGAAGCTACGGAGTTGATTGATCTGGCAGCCCGCCAGCAAAAAAAATTGGCTGTTTTTCAAAACCGCCGCTACGACAGCGATTACAAAACCATTCAATCCGTTGTAGCGGAGCATGCCCTCGGCAACATCATAGAAGCAGAATTTCATTTTGATCGTTTCAAAGAAGAACTCAGCCCCAAACTTCACAAGGAAGCACCCGGGCAAGGCACGGGTGCCTTGTACGACCTCGGTGCACATTTGATAGACCAGGCGCTGCAATTGTTTGGAATGCCAAAAGCAGTTTTTGCAGATATTGTGGCTATGCGTCCCAAATCACTGGTAGATGACTATTTTGAAGTGTTGTGTTATTATGATGCTTGCCGTGTGCGCATTAAAGGAAGCTACCAGGTAAGAGAAGCCCTGCCGGGTTATGTATTGCATGGCAGCAAAGGTTCTTTCATAAAACCAAAAACAGATGTGCAGGAAGCACAACTGCAGGCCGGTAAGTTGCCCACCGCTGCTGATTATGGAATAGAACCGGAAACGGAAAAAGGCTTATTGCACACAGAAGTAGATGGTAGCATTATTAGAGAATACATTCCATCTATGCCGGGAAATTACCTCGGTTTTTATGAAGGCATTTACCAGTCTATTCGCCACAATGCGCCATTGCCTGTTACTGCAGAGGATGGCAAAAAAGTAATAGAGATCATTGAAGCTGCTTTTAAAAGTAACAAAGAAAAAAGAGTCATTGACTTATGAAATTAGTTAGGGACCTTGATGCAGTTCTTAACCCTGCCTGGTTCAAACCAGCACCATCGTGCGGAAAAGTGAAGGAACTTAAGTACTCATCTTTTAAACCAATTAAGGCATTTTAGCTGGTATGGATGCCAACAGAGCATTCAACAAAAAAAACGCAAAAATAGAAACAAGTTCACACACCGGATTCCGATGGCAAACCGTTATTAAAGAAAAGTCTGGTGTACAAAAATATATAGCCCTTCTCTGGTTGTTCTCGCATTTGCTATCCGACATTGCCCAGGTTCAAACAAAAGGCGAAGTCAAAGTAGCTGCCGCCGCTGAAAATCTCAGGCTTGCCATGGTGAGCGCAAATCAAAAATAACTGGAAGTTATTGTTTCCAAAAATTAAGTTATGATCACTCCAGTGGTTACGTAGAAAATAAGCAAGAATTTGTAGACAAACTCGTTAGCAAAAAATCAGATTTTGTAAGCATAGGTGTGGACGACCAGGTAATAGTAGTAACCCGAAAAACGGCTATTGTACGGCATATTTTATCTGCAGAAACAAGTGATAACAACCAGCCCGGTCGTGTAAAATTGAAAGTAATGCTGGTGTTTGTCAAGTTGAGCGGTCACTGGAAATTAATTGCAAGGCAAGCTGTAAAGGCCATGGAAACCCGTAAAGGCAAACATGGGCACGTTTCCGATAACGATTGCGTAAATAAATGCCTTCTAAAGCAGGGTATTACCCTTTTTAAGAATTAAAATTGTAATTGTTTGTATATCATCAAAAGGATTTCGCTCATAATTTTCATATGAAAAAATTATCCCTTGTTTTCGCTTTTATTTTTGTGGCGCTTGTTTCTTTGCGAGCCCAAAAACTTCCGGCAATTAAAAATACCCTTTTTAGGAAAGACAGTATTAGTATTTCGAAATATGGTGCTAAGGCCGACGGCATGTTGTTAAATACAAAAAGTATCAACGCTGCCATAGACGCCTGTAATAAAAAAGGTGGCGGCGTTGTACTTGCTCCCCAGGGACTATGGGTCGCCGGACCAGTTGTATTAAATAATGTAAACCTCTTTCTTGAACGTGGAGCATGGCTTCAATTTGCCAATAATCTTAATGAGTATGCACTTACAAAAACAAATTGGGAAGGCTTGCCCGCCGGGAGAAATCAATCACCGATTGCTGCAACCAATGCAACCAGTATAGCTATTACGGGTGCGGGAGTTATTGATGGCAATGGCGATGCATGGCGCATGGAAAAAAAAGACAAACTCTCGGAGTCGTTACACCCCCCTGCAACCTGGTGAGAAATGATTTTCCTGCAGGTACTATTTGCGTACTGAAAAAATAAATGCTGCCGACATCAATCCAGTATGGGTTTTTGAAAGCAGGTGGTCTCCCTTAAATTAACTAAAATGAACTTAGCAATCTCCAACTTGCATAAAATTGCCGAAGTAAGCACAGCAGTTCCTCCGGATGATCATATGCTGGCATTGCCAGAAAAAGTATTGCAATTCGGTACAGGTGTTTTGCTGCGTGGCCTGCCAGATTTTGTGATCAACAAGGCCAACCAACAAGGACTTTTCAACGGGCGTGTTGTGCTGGTAAAATCTACCAGCAAAGGTGATACAGATGCATTCAATACACAAAACTCTTTGTATACAGTGTGCATTAGAGGCATAGAGGCCGGCGAAAAAATTGAAGAGAATCACATCATATCTGCCATTAGCAGGGTACTGGCTGCCGCAACCGATTGGGAAGAGATTTTGCAGTGTGCGGCCAATCCATCTCTTGCAGTGGTAATTTCAAACACCACCGAGTTGGGCATTACCCTCGTAAAGGACAATGTGCATGCATCCCCGCCGCTTTCCTTTCCTGGCAAACTGCTGGCTTTTCTTTACCAACGATTTAAAATATTCAACGGCGATGTAGAGAAAGGCCTGGTGGTAGTGCCAACAGAACTCATTCCTGGCAATGCCGATAAATTACTGGCCATCGTTTTGGAACTGGCGCATCAGCATGGTTTTGAAATTGCTTTTATTGAATGGCTGGAAAACGCCAATCATTTTTGTAATTCTCTTGTGGATAGAATTGTGCCGGGTAAGTTTAATGAAGCAGAATATTCAAAAGTAGAGCAAGAACTTGGGTATAAAGATGAGCTTATGATCATGAGTGAAAAATATGCTCTTTGGGCCATCGAGTCAGACAGTGAAAAAGTAAGGCAGGTATTGTCTTTTTCCGGCGCAGATGATACGACCATCATTGCGGCAGACATCTCTAAATTCCGGGACCTGAAATTACGTTTGCTCAATGGCTCTCACACTTTTAGTTGTGCCCTGGCATGGCTGGCAGGTTTCACAACGGTTAAAGAAGCTATGGCCGATGGAACGTTTTCCCGTTACATAAGCCAGCTCATGTATGAGGCAATTATTCCCAGTATTGAAAGCGAAACCATTACAGCTTTAGAAGCAAAACGCTTTGCTGCTGCGGTATTGGATCGTTACCGCAATCCCTACATCGATCATCTCTGGGAAAATATTTGTACGCAGTCATCTTCCAAAATGGTTACCCGTAACCTGGGGTTGATACATGGATACAGCAATCGGTTTGGGCATGCATCGGCATTGATGAGCCTCGGCATGGCCGCCCATATTTTATACTTGAAAGCTACAGCTGATGCCGATGGCAACTATTATGGGAACCTGCATGGCAACAGCTACCTGGTAACAGATCAGCATGCGGCATTTTACAGCGACGCATGGCAAGCCGGCGACAACAAAGCAATAGTAAATACCATTTTTAAGAACGAAGAACTCTGGGGAGGAGATATCCACGAAGTGACAGGCTTGAACGAAGCTGTAAACGACTGGTTAATTTTACTGCAGCAAGAGGGAGCTAAGATTGCTATGGAAAAAGCCATCCAGGAAAAGATTTTAATTGATGAAAAATAATACTCTTAAAATAAACGAAGCCGACAACGTAGTGGTAGCCTTGCAGGATCTTTCCCGGCAAACCATCATTGTTGTAGGTGGTATCAGCATCCTGTTGACGGAAGACATTCCGGCTAAGCACAAGTTTTTTATAAGCAATATGCAGGCGGGCGAAGAGGTAATTATGTATGGCGTATTGGTGTGTAAAGTGCAGCATGCCGTGATGGCCGGCTACAGGGCTGGGCACACCCACCGGCAATCCTGTTTGCCCTACTATCAAGATAGCTACCAATTCTAAACTTGCTAAAAGAATGGCAGACATTATTGACATTGATACAGGACCCGTTGTTGAAGGAGAAAAAACGATCGCCGAAATGCGTGCTGATATTTTACGATATTGCATCAAAGCAGCGAGTGGAGAAATAACGCCAAAGGCAGTGCTGCTAAACCAGGACGATTTCATTCCCTGGAAGCGGGGAGGGTCTTTATAGTGTTGCCAAAAGCGGAATGAGAAAATGATAATCGATAGCGAAAAACAGCAAGAAAGCTTTGCGCTAAACCAGCCTTTGTAAAATATACCAACATGAAAAAATTTCTTGACGAAAACTTTCTTTTACACAGTGACACGGCGCAGCGCCTCTACCACGATTTTGCCGCAGCCATGCCCATCATAGACTACCACAACCACCTGCCGCCAGAGCAGGTAGCCAACGACGTTAGTTTTGAAAATATTACCCAGGTATGGTTGTATGGCGATCATTACAAGTGGAGGGCTATGCGTAGCAATGCCATCAACGAAAAATTTATTACCGGAGATGGAAGTGATTTCGAGAAATTCAAAGCCTGGGCAGATACGGTGCCCTATACCTTGCGAAACCCGCTCTTCCATTGGACGCACCTGGAGCTTCAGCGTTACTTTGGTGTAAACAGCATCTTGAATGCGGACACTGCAAAAGAAATCTATGATGAATGCTCTGCCAAACTGCAAACCCCGGAGTACAGTGTAAGAGGATTACTTAAAAAAATGAATGTAAAACTTATTTGCACTACAGACGATCCCGTAGATAATTTACAACATCATCAAAAGCTGGCAACAGAAGATGCCTTTACCAAAATGAACCCTGCATTCAGACCGGACAAAGCAATGAATGTAGACGATACGGTAGGCTTTAACCAATACCTATCACAGCTTGAGAAAGCTTCAGATACCAGCATCAGCACGTATAACCATTACCTGGCGGCTTTAAAAAACCGACACGATTTTTTTGCAGCCAATCATTGTACCGTGTCCGACCATGGCCTCGAAGAAATTTATGCCGAGGACTATACACAAACAGAATTGGTGGGCATTTTTGATAAGATCCGTTATGGTGCCACACTTTCTTTGGAAGAAAGAAAGAAATTCAAAAGCGCCATGCTGGTAAATTTCGCCGAATGGGATTGCGAAAAAGGTTGGGTGCAACAATACCACCTTGGTGCCATCCGCAACAACAACACCCGCATGTTGCAGCAGTTGGGCCCCGATACTGGTTGGGATAGCATCGGCGATTATTCACAGGCCCGTAGTTTATCCAAATTTTTAAACCGGCTTGACCAGGATAATAAATTGGCCAAAACTATTATCTATAACCTGAACCCTGCCGATAATGAACTTATGGCTACGATGATTGGTAATTTCAATGATGGTTCTGCGGAAGGTAAGATACAGTGGGGCTCTGCCTGGTGGTTTCTCGATCAAAAAGACGGTATGACCAAACAGATCAACGTACTATCCAATATGGGTTTGCTGAGCAAATTTGTAGGCATGCTCACAGATTCAAGGAGCTTCCTTTCTTTTCCACGCCACGAATATTTCAGAAGAATTCTTTGCAATCTCTTTGGGGAAGAAATAGAAAACGGAGAGCTGCCGAACGATATTAATTGGACGGGTAAGGTCATCCAGGATATTTGCTTCAACAATGCAAAAAAATATTTCAATGTTTAAAACCGGGAACGCACCTCAGCGATAGATCAGCTTTTTAAAAAATAATAAGTAACCTTCAAACTAAATTCAGTCATGTCAAAAAAAGTAGTCACACTCGGGGAGATCATGCTTCGCTTGTCCACCCCCGATTATAAAAGATTTGTTCAGTCCGATTCATTCGATATTACCTATGGCGGTGGTGAAGCCAACGTAGCAGCAGCTTTGTGCAATTATGGTTTAGATGGAACCTTTGTAAGTAAGGTGCCAAACAATCCCATCGGCCAGGCCGCCATTAATCATTTACGCCGCTATGGTGTAGATACACAGTTTGTAGCTCGTGGCGGCGATCGTCTTGGAATATACTTCCTGGAGACCGGCGCTTCTATGCGTGCTTCGCAAGTAGTGTATGATCGTGCCGGTGCTTCTATTGCAGAAGTAGATGCAAGTGAATTTGATTTCGATAAAATATTTGAAGGCGCCAGTTGGTTTCATACAACCGGCATTACACCTGCGTTGAGCGACAAAGCTGCAGCCCTTACTGAAGCCGCTTTAAAAGCTGCCAAAGCAAAAGGTATTACTACCAGCATAGATCTTAACTTCAGGAAAAAATTGTGGAGCAAAGAAAAAGCCAGGGAGGTAATGACCAGGCTTTGCCAGCATGTAGATGTTTGCATTGGTAACGAAGAAGACGCAGACACTACCCTTGGCTTTACTGCAAAAGATACAGACGTAACAAAAGGAGAACTAAACCTCGACGGTTTCAAAGATGTGTTCAGGCAAATGAACGATAAATTCGGTTTCAAATTCATTGCCTCTTCTTTAAGAGAAAGTCACAGTGCAAGTGATAATGGCTGGAGCGCACTTGTGTACGACGGAACTGAATTTTATCACACCAGGCAATACAATGTGCGTATTGTAGATCGTGTAGGCAGTGGCGATAGTTTTGCCAGCGGTTTAATTTATGGCCTCGTAACCGGCATGCCCATGGCAGATGCAGCAGAGTTTGGCGTAGCAGCTAGTGCTTTAAAACACACCATCCCCGGCGATTTAAACCATGCCACTTTATCTGAAGTAAAAGAATTGGTGAAGGGTGACGGCAGTGGCAGGGTGCAGAGGTAAAGAGAACTGTACATTAAAAGAGATTTCGACAGATACTTTATTTTTATTTTTTTGGGACAAGCATTGATACTACTATTAAACATCGTTGTAGCTTGCCCCGTCCTTTATGCGGGGTCGCTCACTTGTACAATTGTTCTTCATTCAGCACTTTCAAATCAAAACAAACATCAACTGTCGACCACCCAGTGTTTAGATTCTAAAAAACTAAAAATGATCATAGATAGCATACAAAACGCTACCAAATATTTTATACTGCATCCCTTGCTGGCAAGAGCATTTGAGTACATTCACCAAACAAACCTGGCTAGTGCCGGAGATGGAAAATCTGATATTGCAGAAGGCCTCAAAGCCATCATAAGCAATGCAGACGGCAGAACAAAAGAGGCCAGCCTTGCTAAGTTTGAATGCCACGATAAAAATATAGATATTCAACTTTGCATTGACGGAGTGGAAACTATCGGCTGGAAGCCCAGGCAAGACTGCAGCAAACCCAATGGCGGTTACAACGAAGAAAAAGATGTTCGTTTTTTCAATGATGCACCAGACATGTTCTTTCAATTGACCAGCGGCCAGTTTGCCATCTTCTTTCCCGAAGATGTGCATGCGCCCATGATTGGAGAAGGCAGCATTAAAAAATTAGTGGTTAAAGTAAACATTTGATGAATGATGCAATTAAGTGCAGCCTGGAACCATACAGCGCACACAGATTAATAATATTTTTAAGGGCTCAGGCCCTACAACCCTAATACCAAAAACATGATCAATACACAACAGGTTACAGACGCAATCGTGCAGCAAGGAATGTTGCCGCTCTATTTTAATGCAGACGAAAATATAAGTGTAGAAGTATTAAAGGCTTTGTACCGTGCCGGGGCAAAAGCCGTAGAATATACCAACCGTGGAGAAGCAGCTTTGCGCAATTTTGCCAAGCTGGTGGCTGTGCGCAACGAGTCAATGCCAGGCCTGTTGATGGGCGTGGGCACCATTAAGAACATGCAACAGGCCGAGGCATATCTTTCGGCAGGGGCCGACTTTTTGGTGAGTCCGGGTTTTGTAAAAGAAGTAGCCGACTACGCAGTAGCCAACAATATATTTTATGCACCAGGTTGCATGACTCCTACGGAGATCATAGCGGCAGAAAATGCCGGCATAAAGTTCATCAAACTTTTTCCCGGCAATATGCTGGGCATCGAGTTCCTCACTACTATCAAAGATATTTTTCCGCAACTATTATTTATGCCCACAGGCGGCGTAGATACTACCAAAGAAAATATTGAGGGTTGGTACAAAGCCGGCGTATGTGCTGTAGGCATGGGCAGCAAACTGATTAGCAAAAAGTTGATGGAAGCGCAGGATTATGCAGCTATAGAAGCAGGCACAAAAGAAGTGTTGGAACTTATCGCCGGCGTAAAAAAATAGTTTTCTAAACCAGCAAATACTCACCACAGAAAGCTGTTTTGCAAATAAGAAACAGGCAATGATTCAAAAATTTAAATATGAAAATGCAAGCCGTTGGTAATTACAGGTGGACGATCTGCGCCCTATTATTTTTTGCAACCACCGTAAACTACCTGGACAGGCAAGTACTGAGTTTGTTGCAGCCTTACCTGGCAGAAAAATTTAGTTGGACGAATACAGATTATGCAAACATCACGGCAGTGTTCCAGTTTGTATATGCATTTTCTATGCTGTTTGCGGGGCGTATCATAGATAAATTAGGAACTAAAAAGGGCTATGCGTTGGCCATTATAATCTGGTCTATCGCGGCTATCATTCATGCCCTTGCCATCCCGATTGGCGAGGGGGTTGCTGCTTTTCTGGGTTGGGCAGGCATAGCAGGCTTTTCTGTTTCGGTATTGGGCTTTATGTTCTCCAGAGCCATGCTTGCTTTTGGCGAAGCAGGAAATTTTCCCGCAGCTATCAAAGCCACCGCAGAATATTTTCCAAAGAAAGAAAGATCTTTTGCAACCGGTATTTTTAATTCGGGTGCTAATGTAGGAGCCATACTGGCGCCTCTCACTGTCCCCTGGATTAAATCGAATTGGGGTTGGGAAGCAGCTTTTATTGTAATGGGTGCCATAGGTTTTATATGGTTGATTTTTTGGCTCATGATGTATGAGCGGCCTGAAGAACAAAAGAAACTTTCCGCAGCGGAGCTTGCTTATATTCAAGGTGGAGAAGAGGAAGAACCAACAGCAAAAGTGGAGGGCGCTGTAGAAGAAAAAGTTTCCTGGGTCAGGTTGCTGGGCTACAAACAAACCTGGGCATTTACTTTCGGAAAATTTATGACGGATGGTGTTTGGTGGTTTTACCTTTTTTGGTTGCCGGCCTACCTAAAAGCACAATATGGTATTGTAGACGACGAAGTCATGTTGCCTTTGGCAGTTTTGTACAGCCTGGCTATGGTTGGCAGTGTGGGTGGCGGTTGGTTCCCCATGTACTTTATTAAAAAGGGAAACCTTGTGTATGATGCCCGTATGAAAGCCATGTTTGTGATAGCTTTATTCCCACTCGTAGTGTTGCTGGCGCAGCCTCTTGGCTACATAAGTTTTTGGGTGCCGGTGATATTAATCGGCATTGGAGCCTCTGCACACCAGGCTTGGTCGGCCAATATTTTTACCACCGTAAGCGATATGTTTCCTAAGAAAGCGGTCGGCTCTGTGGTGGGCATTGGTGGCATGGCAGGTGGCCTTGGAGGCGTGGTTATGTCAAAACTTGGAGGCGGCCTTTTTGATCATTACAAAGCATTGGGTCATATCGAAACTGGTTACACCATTATGTTCAGTATTTGTGCAGTTGCTTATTTAATAGCCTGGACGGTAATGAAGCTCCTGGTACCAAAATACAATCCTATTACAGATTTATAAATTATAAACCACGTAGCTGCAGCAATGCTTCCACATTGTTGCAGCGGGTTTTAATTCATCAAATAAAAATGAAGAATATTTTCGTGCACAGCTCCACCATGCGCCATTGACCATTTACTACTGACCCCGTCCGAACAGCGTTCATTCGGGCGGGCATTGCCCATCGCCTATTGCAAATTGAAAATTGCCCATTGCCCATTCAATGTCGTTGACTTAGGCTCCAATAGAGTTTCCTGTTTATAGAATGGTCTGGCTAATTGTATTAAAAGCTCCGTAGGTGCTTCCGGTGCTTAGGAGACTCC
>JBBSJJ010000002.1:0-69044 GCA_038257335.1 Chitinophagales bacterium
CCTTCAATCGGAAATTTCTTTTTCATTCAAATGGATACGGCTATTTTACATGTATGGCGCAGGCCAAAGCCCTAATTCGCTATTTTCGCAGTTGAACGATGCGTTGGAGAAAGGCGAGCCAGTTTTTAATATGAGTGGCGGAGAGCAGGTCAGGGACTAGTTACCGGTAGAAACAGTGGCAGCATACATTGTAAAAATGGCTACGCAAAATGATGTGACAGGCATTATTAATTGCAGCAGTGGTGTTGGTTTACCTTTGAAAACAATTGTAGGGAACTATCTAAAAGCAAAAAACAAAACCATTCAGCTCAACCTTGGCTTTTATCCTTATACCGATTATGAGCCAATGAAATTTTGGGGTGATGATACCAAACTTAAATCAGTAATTAAAAAATGAGCAATCCTATTTCAGATTTTATTGAAGAACGTGATGATCGTGTGAAACGCAACGGCGAAAATGAAGAGTTGAAAGCGGCGGCAAAGCACTTCAATGAAACATCTAACAAAGCCCAATACTCATACATTTTTTCCTGGATGGGCCGACCTATCATTCAATATCCGCAAGATATGATTGCCATGCAGGAAATCATCTGGAAGCTGCAACCCGATCTGATTATAGAAACCGGGATTGCGCACGGTGGTTCATTGATCTATTATGCCTCCCTTTTAGAACTCATAGGCAAAGGAGAAATTATAGGGATAGACATTGATATACGTAAGCACAACAGGGAGGAAATAGAAAAACACCCAATGTTCAAGCGCATTAAGATGATAGAAGGCTCATCGGTTTCCAGGGAAACAGTAGACCAGGTTGCGGCGCTTGCAGAAGGCAAGAAAACCGTGCTGGTGAGCCTAGATTCTAATCATACACACGAGCATGTACTGCAGGAACTGGAAATGTATGCGCCCTTTGTAACACGTGACTCCTACCTCGTAGTATTTGATACCATCGTAGAAGAGATGCCAGACGATTATTTGCCCGGCAGGCCGTGGAAACAAGGTGATAATCCTAAAACGGCTGTATTGGAATTTTTAAAATCGCACACCGAATTTCAAATAGATAAAGATATCGACAATAAGCTGCTCATCAGTGTAGGGCCCGACGGCTACTTAAAACGAGTTCACTAATTGCAATGACCGATACTACCGAAACTATTCCATGGGTAAGTTTTTGCATGAGTACGTACCAGCGGCCTCAGTTCCTGCAAAAGCAACTGCAAACTATCGGGCTTCAAACCTTCCCGAATTTTGAAGTAATCATTTCAGATAATGACCCCGCTCAGAGTGCAGCATCTGTTGTATCTGAGTTATCGGACAGTCGCTTTAAATATTTCAGTAACGGTTCTAACCTGGGAATGATTGCGAGCTTCAATAAAAGCATAGAACGGGCAGTTGGAGAGTACATTGTTATGATTACCGACGACGACCCGGTGAAAGAACAGTTTCTTTCAGAGCTGCACGAGATGCATCAAGGCGATCCATCCTTTTCCCTATACGCAGGGTTCATAAGGAGAGATTTAAAAAGTGATGAGTTGGAAATCATCCCCGGAGAACATTTTGTCAAAGAAATCCTGGATGTAAAGAAGACCCCGTGGCTTTTATGGTCCAGCTGCATCATGAAAAAAAGCGTTGTTATGGAAGTAGGTAAAATGCCCGACTATGGCAGCCCACATTTTGCGGATCAGGCGCTTATAGCAATGGTAGGAAGTAAGGGTGGGGGACTTATTAAAAACAAAATGTTCAGTTCATTGTCGTCGCATGAGGGGAATTTTTCCAAATCTAACTTTCATACTTATGTGCTGGGCTGCCAGGGATTTTACAACCTGATGGAACGTTTTGGCACTGGCAGAACATTCCAAATTGAAGAAAGAAAAGCTGTGCTTTCGCATCTTGGGAAATGGTTCTTTGGCTGCATCTTTACGCTCAAAAAATATTTTTACCTTACTAGTAATGTTTTGCAGCATGAGGCCATCGTTGCCTGTGCCAGGGAGATTCTCACACTTCCATACATGCGCCGCTTTGTGCCGAAGTATTACGCAAAGTCTGTTATTTTTGAAGTCAAAAAGAGGTTATTTTTTAAAAGGTAGCTCTAGTCCCGGCAAAAGAATCTCTATCATTATTTTCTTTAGTTCCACCCCTTTACATCCCCGGCACATTCTCCGTTTCCATTCTTGTATTTTTCTTTTTAAACAGTGCCACATCAAATTTGCCAAAGCGCCAGTTAAAGCTCAGGCGAACCAATTGCGGGTCACGCAGGCGATAATTGTCCTGTATAAAAAAGGATGTGGAGGCCGTGGTTTCGAAAGCCCGGCTACGAAATACATCGCTGATGAGCAAAGACAAGGAAGCTGCGTTGTTCTTCAAGAAGTCTTTTCTAAAAGAAATGTCCAGGCCATAAATTGGCTGAATAACGCCTTGGGAAAGGTTTTGGGTAGGGGCATACAATCCACCGCCACCGCCACGCCCACTTCCGGCCGGCAAAATGGTTTTAGATTGGTAATCGGCATTTACCTGCATGCTGAAGGTTTTCGAAAATTTGAAATTGTTGTTCAATTTAGCAAACCAACTAAAGCGACGGCTGTTGCCTGCTGCAGAGATGTTATCGGCCTGTAGCGTTACATCAAAAAAGTTGAGGTTGCTGGTTATATCCCACCATTTAGCAACCTGGTTTTTAGCTGTTAATTCAAGGCCCACCGTATAGCTTTTATTAGCATTGGCATAAGAATTATAAATCACGCTGTCTGGTCTTGAAGGGTCCGTGTTGGGAGCTTTATATTGGTAGCGGGTCACCAGTCCATCGGTATATTTGCCATACAAACTGGCCAGTAGTGAGTGGCCGGGTTTGTAATTGTTAGAAAAATTAAACTCAACCAAATTGGTAAATTCGGGTAGCAGGTTCGGGTTGCCGATAGCAATATTCAAAGAATCAGAAAAATCTACAAAAGGGAGAATTTGGAAAAACCCCGGGCGATTAATTTTTCTGGAATAGTTGAGTTGTAATTCCTGTTTCTTATTCAATGTTTTGGAAACAAACAGAGACGGAAAGGCCGACATTGGAAACTCATTCTTAAACTTTTGGTTGTTGTTTAAAAGGTTTCCTTCATACTGGCTGCTTTCCAACCGCAGGCCTAACTGGAAGTTCAAAGACTTAAGTTGTTGGGAAAAATTACCATACGCAGCGTAAACGACGTCTTTAAATGTAAAATCTACCGTAATGGCTGGAATGATTACATAGTTGCCACTGTTCAAATTTTGTAGAAAATTTTGATTCCAACTTTGGTAATCTCTCGTGGCCATTCTTCCGCCCATTTCTATTTTACTTGTTTTGGTAAGAGGAGTTACAAAGTCTGTTTGAAAAGTATAAAATTTGGTGGTGGCACCTCCAACCGACCTTTCTGCACCAACCAGGGGCTTGGAATTTCCGTTGTTGTCAAAATAAGCACTTTGGTAGTCGGAAAGGTTGCCGTTTTCGCTTTGGCTGTAGTTCACATCTGCGGTAAATTCTCTGCCAACCCGGGCAAAATTGTGTTTAATGCCCATTACAACCCCTGCATTCTTAAAATCGATATCGGCCTTTACGTTGCGTTGTACAGTTTCAGAGGAGGTCACCATACTTGTGAGAGAATCTCTTGAAATATCTAACAAGTCATTCACCTTCAATTTTCCCTTAAAGGCGTTGCCACTTAAAGATAGCGTTGTTCTATTGGCCAACAAATAATCGAACCCAGCTCTACCAAAACCGAAGACGCCCTTCAGTACCGGAGCATTTGCCTGCATAATATTTACCAGGCCATTGTTTAAAATCTCCTGCCTGTTGCTGCGTACAGTAGACAAGTTCTTGCGGTAGAAAACCTGCCCCGAGGCAAAGAAATTTAATTTTTGTTGCTTTAGGTTGATGTCTCCACCAAAGCCCGGGCGCCCACGGCTGTCCATGCTTGCTCTTAGATTTCCATTGTAGCCTGCCTTGCGGTTCTTTTTTAAAACTATATTAAGAATGCCTGCCCCACCGCCGCTTGCATCAAATTTTGCAGAAGGGTTGGAGAGTATTTCCACGCTCGCTATTTGGTCGGCCGGTATCTGTTCCAACGAAAGCGCTGTGGGCCTTCCATCAATAAAAATTTGTGGACTGGCATTGCGCATGGTAACATTGCCATCTATATCAACACTTACCGATGGCACATTTTTCATAACGTCTACCGCAGTGCCGCCTGCAACGCTCAGGTCTTTTTCAACATTGTACACTTTTTTATCGAGGTACAGCTCCAGCAAAGGCTTTACAGAGTTCACTACAATATTGTCCAGTTGCTGCTCATCTACTTGCAATTTTATGTTGCCCAAATCTTTTAATATACCGCTGATGGCCCCCTGGAAAGAAACAGTAGCTTCATAATATTTGTAACCAATAGCGGTAACCTGGATGTGTAATTTTCCGGTCAATGGCAGTCCCTCTACGTTAAATTCTCCCTTTTTATTGGAGAGTACAGTGGCCAAAATATTGCCAGCCTTTTTAAAAACGAGGGAATCAGCAGGCGTTAAAATGAATTGAACAGAGGCAGCTTCTATGGGGCGTGCATCTTGTCCTTGCAGAATTTTTCCATACATATTACCAGGGTAGTTTGCGCCTTTATTAGCCGGCTGGGCTTGGGCAAATACAGGTACACATACGAAGCTGAAAAGGATTAGCAGGGTAGATTTAAGGGTCATTGCAGCGTGTTGGCGTTAGAACAAAAGCCAAGTTATGCAAATAACTTTAAATAATTTTACTAATAGCTATTTAATGCGCTATAGAGCAAAACTCAGAACTAACCACTGCATAACAGCTATCATTGCCCCGGCAATGGCCGCTAGAATTTTAAAGAGAAGTAGTTGTTTAGTAGCTCTTTTTCTAAAGATATCTTGAAGGAGTGGAACCGATACAGCCTTTAATTCAGTTTCAATAAGCAAAGCGGGCTGCAGTTCCTCTAAAATTTTGCCGGCATAGCTTGTAACAAGCGCCGGAAAAATAGCTTCGACCTCAGCTAAAAAAGCTGCTTTAAATTTAGCGAGTGTTTTTTCACCCATCAGTTTTGCCAGTAACGGAAAAGTTTCAGGCAGTTTTTGTTCCAGGAAAACATCCACATGCTTTTCTATTTCCGGCCTAATCTTTTGCAATAATGCCTCATTGTTTAAATGTGACGCTATACCTGCAGGTTGCAGGTAGCGTGTGGCAAAGCTGTTCGCCACTTCTTTAGCAAATCGGTTTTGCATGGCGGGTAGCACTCCCCACAGGGTGATGCCCAGAAACTTGCGGGGCAAATGCGGACGAAATAAGAAAAATATAAGGATGGAAGCGAACGCCCAGCCACCAGCGGCAGCAACAAGAATCATAAGGCAGGCATGAGAAGCGGGCATGTTTTTTAATTGTCGGCAAAAGTAATTAAAATCATAAGCGCAATTCTTAAATGTAATTTTGTGAGAGAAAAGTTTTTCTCTATTTTTGCCGTCCGCTAAAAAACGGTAGTCGTAGCTCAGTTGCCTGCCTGCCGGTAGGCAGGGTCAGAGTCCCGCAGGTGCGGGATGATACTGAGTTAAATAATTGAACATGGTAGTCGTAGCTCAGTTGGTTAGAGCATCAGATTGTGATTCTGAGGGTCGGGGGTTCGAGCCCCCTCGATTACCCATCTTCAAAAATCTCCTCCATCATTGGGGGAGATTTTTTGTTAATGACCTTTTGATATTCAATAGACCATATATCCTGTTTAACAAAATATTAGTCGCAATGCTGCGTTTCAATTGAAACATCCACCTGCATTTTACGTTATTTTTACAGCATGCAACAAATTGCAAATTTCATTATGAGTAGAAAATTCATACCGGTTATCCTGGTGCTTACCGCTGCCAGTTTTTTCATTGCCTTTCAGTCGCAAGGCAAAAATGATGGGGATGATAATCCTAAAAGCAGGTACGCAAAGATTCTGCGGAATGTGGGCATTTTACTGGAAGAAGGGCATTACAGTCCAAAGAAAATAGATGATAGTTTCAGCAAAGATGTGTTTAAGAAATTTGTAGAAGAACTGGATGGTGAAAAAAACATCCTGTTGCAATCTGATATCGATGGTTTTAAAAAGTTTGAAACCATGGTGGACGATGAAATACACGGAGCTCCGCTTGAATCGTTCTTTGCTGTTAATACCGTTTACCTGAAGCGATTGAGCGAAGTGGCCTTGGTTTACAAAGATATACTTGCAAAGTCCATTGACTTTAGTATTGATGAAATGGTGCAGATGGATGCAGACAAACGTTCTTTTCCTGCCACTGAAAAAGAAAGGCGTGATATACTGAGAAAAAGTGTGAAGTATGCGGTACTCGATCGTTTTGTAACTATGCAGGAAGACAGGGAGAAGAATAAGAATACAAAAGATTTTAAAGTTAAAGCTGATACCACCCTGGAAAGAGAGGCAAGGGAACAAGTAAACAGGCAAATAGAACGTTACCTGGCTACCAAAAAGAACAGGGAAACCAACGACGAAAATTTCAGCACATTTGTAAATGCCATCACCACAACGATGGACCCACATACGTCTTATTTTCCACCCATAGACTTAAGAACCTTTAATGAGGGAATGAGAGGAAGTTTCTTTGGTATTGGTGCACAGTTGCAGGAAGAGGATGGTAAAATAAAAATCCTGAGCCTGGTAAGCGGTGGCCCGGCGTGGAAAAGTGGTGAATTAAAAGAAAAAGATGAAATATTAAAGGTGGGCCAGGGTACAGCAGAACCGATAGATGTAACCGGCTATGCCGTTACGGATGCTGTTAAACTTATTCGTGGCGCTCAAAAGGGCTCTGAGGTTCGCTTAACGGTACGTAAAATTGATGGCTCTATTAAAGTTATCATCCTTATAAGAGATGATGTGAAGCTAGACGATGTTTATGTAAAGTCTGCCATTATTAATGGTGAGCATAAAATTGGTTATATCTATTTGCCTGAGTTTTACGCAGATTTTGAAAACCCGAACGGACCAAGATGCGCAGACGATGTTGCAAAAGAAATAGAAAAATTAAAGGCAGAAAATGTAGAAGGCATCGTAATGGACCTTAGAGGCAACGGCGGCGGATCTTTGTATGACGTGGTGCAAATGGCTGGGCTGTTTATAGAAGACGGCCCTATTTGCCAGGTAAAAGGCCGTGGCGACAAAGCCAAAATATTGCCCGATACAGATAAAAGAGTGATGTACTCCGGCCCGTTGGCAGTGTTGGTAGACGAAACAAGTGCCTCAGCCTCGGAGATATTTGCAGCTGCCATCCAGGACTACAATCGTGGGATCATACTTGGTAGCACATCTACTTACGGCAAAGGCACGGTGCAGCGCAACATTCCGTTAAACCCACAAAGCGAAAACAGCCTTTTTGGTACGGGCAAGGCAGACGACCTGGGCACCGTAAAACTGACGTTACAAAAATTTTACCGCATCAATGGTGGAGCCACGCAGCTTGAAGGGGTAGTACCCGATGTGATTCTGCCTGACAGGCTTGAACATTTGAAGTTTCGTGAAAAAGACAACCCTGATGCTTTGAAATGGGACAAGATTAACCAGGCTCCTTATAAAACCTGGACGAGCACTTACAGCACAGAGGCATTGATAAAAAAAGCCAATGAATCAGTGAGAAACAGCCCCGCTTTCGAAAAAATCAAAACGAGTGTGCAGTGGTTGGAAAAAAATAACGATCGTTCTTATTCTTTAAATATTGACAAATTCAAAGCAGATCAAAAAAAATTAAAAGCAGTGTACAAGGATATAGAAGATGCTTACAAACTTTCCAAAGCGCTTGATATTAAATATTTGAATGCTGAAAATAAGCCAGACGAGAGCAAAGATAAAAATGACAGAAGCAAGCAGTGGCTTAAAGTGAGAAGTGAAGATGTGTTTATTGACAAGACTGTGCAGGTTGTAAATAGCATGATTACACAGGCGAATCTTGCTAAAACTAATTAAGTATTTCTTACAAAATATAGAGCCGCTCCAACTGGGGCGGTTTTTTTATGTGACCCTCTTCGGGCAAGCATTTTACAACGCTAATAATGCACCTTTATACCATCATTTTGGCAACCATTTCTTTCATGAGCATTGGGCCTGACGTACCGCTATCTCCCACGCCTATGCTTCTTAAATTATAATGGTGCAGCAAAAGGATGAGTTTTTCAACTCCAGGGTATCCGTAATTTTTCATCATCATTCTACCCTGCTGCAGGCTGCTGATGTTATTGTAGAAAAGTCCCTTTAAACTCTGATCGCTGCTATCTGCCATACCAAAGGCTGCATATACTTTGCTAAAAAAGGCATACAAGGCAGGCAGTGCCATTTGTATGGGCACAGCCTTTGGGTTACTGTCAAAATACTGTATAATTTTCAAGGCCTTCAGCAGGTCTTTCCTGGCAATTGCTTCCTGTAACTCAAATACATTGTATTCTTTACTGATGCCGATATACTTTTCAATATCGTCTTCGCCAATAGTTGTTTTGCCAGCCAGGTTAAGGGAGAGCTTGTCTATTTCGTTGGCTATGCGGCTCAGGTCATTACCGATATGTTCGGCCAGCATAGCAATACTTTTTGGCTGAATGCTATAACCTTTTGCCTTAACCAGTTCACCTATCCATTCCTGAATTTTATACTCCCTGATTTTTTCAGAATTAAACACTTCGGCATTGGCTAAAACAGTTTTGCTGAGTTTTGTCCGTTTATCCAGTACTTTACCCTTGTAGCCAACTATGAAAATAGTGGAGGCAAGTGGAGCAGCTACGTAAGGTTCAAGCTTCTCAAGATCCTTCATGTGCTGAGCTTCTTTCAAAATAACCACTTGCTTTTCTGCAAACATTGGGTAACGTTTGCACGCATTCATCACGGCAGCCCAATCTGCATCTTTGCCATAAAAAACAGTCAGGTTAAAACCGGCCTCCTCTGCGGAGAGCAAATGATGCTCGGCATAGTTCATCAGGATATCTATGTAATATTCTTCTTCTCCGTGTAACCAGTAAATTGGTTTGTATTTTTTTTGTTTCCAATTATTTAATAACTTTTCAGCACTCATAATCTTGTGATTAGCTTTAGAATCGGTAATTTTTGATGGTAATGACATCCTTAAAAATCATATTATTTTTTTCTGGCACAGTTTTGGAAAATATGATGAAGAATCCAGGGATGTAATAAGATTTTTAATAATACCTTCTTATTGCCGCAAATTAAACCAAACATTTTTTAATACACAAAATCTAATTATCATGGCATTTGAAAATTTTCCCCAAGCAGATAAAAATGCTCCAGAAAGAGTAACAACCAACAAATCTAACAATAACATGCGCACCATCTTAACGGGTGTTTTGGTAGTTGCTTTATTAGGTACCTGGGGGTACATCATTTATGATAAAAACAATAACAAAGAAGTAATTACTCAAAAAGAAACTTTGATTGCCAGCACATCTACGCAAAGAGATGAATTGCAAAAAGAATTGGAAGATGCTGCCATGAGATATGACATGTTGAAGTCATCCAACTCAAAATTAGACAGTACCATTACATCGAAGGACAGGGAGATTGAAGAAAAAAGAACCCGTATTCAAAGTTTGCTCAACAAGTCGAACGCCACTGCTGCTGAACTCGGTGAAGCCAAAAGGCTCATAGCGTCACTAAATGGTGATTTGGAAGGCTACAGAACGCAAATTGAAGTTTTGCAGGGTGAAAAAGTACAGTTAACACAAGAAAAGCAATATGTAACACAGCAGAGAGACAGGGTGAGAAAAGAGTACGATTCTGCAACTGTAGTTATTAAAGAGAAAGAGGACATGCTCAATGTTGGTTCTACCCTCTTAGCGTCTAATTTTAGTATTACCGGTATCAACGAAAAAGGCAGTAAAGAGAAAACAACCTCTACCGCAAAGCGAGTTGATAAACTCAGGATCAGTTTCGATTTAAACGAGAACATGATAGCACAGTCTGGCAACAAAGAAATTTACGTATGCATCACCGCTCCTGACGGTACGCCGGTTGCAGTTGAAGCACTGGGTTCAGGCACCTTTAGTACAAGAGATGGTCAGCAGAAATTTTTCACACAAAAATTGGATGTAGACTATACTCAAAACAAAAAACAAACTGTGTCGTTTGACTGGAAGCAGAATACTAATTTCAGCACTGGTAACTACAAAATAGAAGTTTTTAACAATGGTTTTAAAGTAGGTGAAGCAAGCAGACCTTTGAAAAAAGGTGGCTTGTTTAGCTAAATTAAAGTTTCAACGTATTTGGACTATCTGAGGATAGCCCCAAAAATCCAATATCAACTTAAAAGCCTGGCCAGTCTCGTTTCGAGACTGGCTTTTTAATTTCGGAAAACCGAAAGCAGTCAAAAAAGGAGTAGATCGCTTTGTTTGGTTTAGTGATTGAAACTGTTTAATGCAGCTCTTTCATCAAGTACCAATTGTTGTTTCAATGCGTCCAGCCCATTGAATTTTATTTCTGTCCTTAAAAATTTAACCAGCGTAATGGTAAGCCTGGCGCCGTAAATATCCTGGTCGAAATTAAAAATGTTGACTTCTATCGCTCTTATAGTGCCACCTACGGTAGGTCGTAAGCCAATGTTCATCATGCCCTGGTAAACCAGGTTCCTGTCTTTCAATTCAACCCTAACAGCATACACCCCATTGGCAGGAACTAGCTTTAGTTCATTTTCTATTTCAATGTTAGCGGTCGGGTAACCGATGCTTCGCCCTATTTGATTGCCTTTTACTACTACACCACTAAAAAAATATGGATAGCCAAGGTAACTGGTGGCTGTTTCATGGTCTCCCGCAAGCAAAGCAGTCCTGATTTTAGTGCTACTGATGGTAACATTTTTTAAAATATGCTCCGGAATTTCTTTTACCAAAAAACCATAGTTTACAGCCTCTGCCTCCAGGAGCTGGTAGTCGCCATCCCGGTTGTTTCCAAACCGATGGTCGTAACCGATGATAATGGTGTGTGGGTGAAAGAGCTCTACCAAAAACTGTTTCACATAAGCACTGGCGCTTTGTTCGGCAAATGCCCGGTCAAAAGGAACCACCACAATATGTTCAATACCCTGCTGGTGCAGCAGTTCGTACTTTTCTTCCGGGCTATTTAAAAGTTGGATAGGTTGGCTTTTTGAGGCATCAACAGCCTGATTTTTTCCCAAGCCCGCCACCACCTGTTTAGGGTGTGGGTAAAAAGTAATGACTACTGCAGTGCCATTTATATCATTCGCCTCCTTTAAAAGTTGCTGAATAATCTGTTGATGGCCCTGGTGAACACCATCGAAAGTTCCTATAGTGAGCACTGGCCGGGTAAACACCGGTAATTCGTGTATGTTTTTGTAAACCTTCATATTGCAGGCTGCAAATCTAACAGATAAATTATGAAATAGGAGTCTTGCTATAAAGTACCAGATAATGATCAATTGATTTGTAAATTGCGCACCAGTATGACGGCTTTCGCCATCCATTATTTTTGTTATTCACAAAACATTCAGATGTCTTTATATTCAAAAAGAGGTGTTTCAGCTCAAAAAGAAGAAGTGCACGAAGCCGTTAAAAAGCTAGACCAAGGATTGTTTGCCCATGCATTCTGTAAAATTTATCCTGATTACCTGGGCGGATCGGATGATTTTGTAAATGTGATGCACGCAGATGGTGCCGGTACTAAAAGCATCCTGGCATACCTCTACTGGAAAGAAACGGGCGACCTTTCTGTATGGAAAGGCATTGCACAAGACGCCGTGGTGATGAACCTTGATGATCTGCTCTGCGTAGGCATTCACGACAACATTGTTTTCAATTCTACCATCGATAGAAATAAGCATTTAATACCCGGCGAAGTTTTAGAACAGGTGATCAATGGTACACAAGAACTGTTTAACAACCTTGCAGCATTTGGTGTAAACATTCATTACCTGGGTGGTGAAACTGCCGATGTAGGTGATGTGGTGCGTACCGTAGCGGTGAACGGTACCATGACTTGCCGCTGGCCGAAAGACAAGATCATTAGCAATGATAAAATTGCGGCGGGCGATGTAATTGTAGGGTTTGCAAGTTTTGGGCAGGCGAGTTATGAAACTGAGTATAACAGCGGCATTGGCAGCAATGGACTTACTTCTGCCCGGCACGATGCATTGAGTAAATATTATGCAACGGCTTTTAGAGAAAGTTATGATAACAATCTTCCCGAGGAAGTAGTGTACATAGGCAAAAGCAGGCTTACCGACCCATGGATGAACGAGGCTAACCCCGGAATGAACATTGGCCAACTCATACTAAGCCCTACACGAACCTATGCCCCTTTGCTTAAACAATTATTGCATCAACATTTTGAAAAAATTAACGGCCTTATACATTGCAGTGGTGGGGGGCAAACCAAGTGCATGAAGTACCTGCCAGGCAATTTCAAAATTGTAAAAGATAATTTGTTTGAGGCACCACCCGTTTTTGAAATGCTTCAGCAAAATAGTGGCAGTAGTTTAAAAGAAATGTTTGAAGTGTTTAACATGGGTTGCCGCCTGGAACTTTATTGCAAGCCCGAAGATGCCCGGCAAATGATAGACGCCGCCACTGCTTTAAATATAGAAGCCCAAGTGATAGGTAGGGTAGAAGCATCTGCCCAAAAAGAATTGTTCATTCAATACAAGGGAGAAGAAATTCGTTACTAGCAGGCAGTGCAAATAGTCGCAGCCGTTTTATTTGCTGGTCACAATGTCTATGATCTTCTTTTTATCGGTGCTTTCCCACCGGTAGCGAATGGTATAGCCCTTTTTCAAATCTGTTTTAGAACGGAACGGAATTTTTACGGTCAAATTTACGAGCTCGTCTTCCATAGAGCCTCCCACTTTTTTCAGCAGCTTGTCTGTTATTTTAATTTCGTTCATGCTTTGATCGAATACCCAAAAGGTATATTTTCCAGCCAGCACTTCTGCCATATTAGTGCCCGTAATGCCTGGCATGTCTATACTCAGGTAGGCATTTGTTGGTGCTACCCTAATACTGGTATCAACCATAATATCAGCCTTCGTCATTTTTAAAGCGTTGCTCATTCCCAAAGATTGGTCATTTGTTTGAATGCTGATGGGAAGTTTAGAAACAGCTATGGGTTCGTTTGCAGCAGCTATACTAACGGGAAACAACAAACGCAATTGCTTTTTACTTTTAAGATCGTAATAACGCACCTGCACCAAGCACTCAGTTTCATTTTTTAACCACTCTGTTCTAAGGCTCAGTTTAAGGCTTAGGGCATTGTAACCCTGCGCAGCAAAGCCAGTGCCTTCATAGGCTTTCAATAAATTGCCCATAGAAGCCAATACTTGTTTGCGGGAATTTAAAACCGTTACCTCCGCAGCCGGGTATATCTTTTTGGCCGCATCGGGCACAAAGCCGGTAGGCAATTGGAGTGTAATAGAAAATTCCCTGTTGGCAGGAATGCGATTACTGATCAGCTTAGCCCCGTCTATATTTACTTCTACATATTTTGCCCAGATACCTTCATTAAAATATTGAATACCGGTGAGGGGGAGTACGCCGCTTGTTTGTGCTAGAGTTGTATTCCAAATGATGGTGAAGGATAGCAAAGACAGGAAAGGTATTTTTAACATAGGTTGGATATTTGCATTGAAGATAAATCTTTCTATACAAAAAAACCTCCCAAAAATTTGGAAGGCTTCGAACACTTTATTCAAGTACCGCAGGTTATTGCTCCTGCACAACAAAGGTGATGGGTTGCTTTTTGATTGATTTTACTGTACGGCCATTCTGTTTTCCGGGTATCCACTTCGGGCCATCTTTGATGAGATCAATACAGGCCTGAGAAGTCTTGGTTCCGGGATAGTTCTCAGTTGTGATATCGCTCAGTGATCCATCTTTATTCACAACAAAAGTTACGATCAATCTGAAGGTTCCTTCTGACCAACCTTCATCAACGGGCGCATTTGCGTTCAGGTTTTGCCGTAAATACTTAATCCATTCACTTGGTCCACCGGGAAAAGTTGCTTCCTGTTCCAGTTTGTTAAATACTGTAACATCATCTTGTTGATTGTCGTCGTAGAAAATAAATGTCTTTTCGCCAATTTCTGTTTTGCTGCCGTCATTTTTTAAAAGCGTTATTTTATCAAATGAAATTGTTGTTCCGACTTCAATTCTGTTCAGGTATTGTTTGAGGGATTGTAAAGATTTATTATTTAATTGTGTTGAAATAACATTTTTAAAACCTGGCCCAGAAAAATAAACCGTAGCAGATTCAAATGAATAATCAACCATAGAAATATTTACTTCTTTTATATTTTTTAGATGAAATATGTCAATATGTGGCCCTGTAATACCAGAAAGGGTGATGGTAGGAATTTGTACATTAACAGCGTATTTTAATTTGGAAGTAATTTCTATCACACCATTAATACTTTTATCGGCTCCATATTTAGATATAGCTGTTTCACCTTTCAGAACGTTTACAGATTCAATATTATCAGGAGTAATGATATTCATGTCAGCATATGCAATTACTTTTCCATCCAACATAACCAGGGGGTGCAGATTGATGTTACCATTAGCGTTCCCATGCAGGCTTATTTTTTCACCCGTTATAGTGATACGTTCACTGCCCGTGCTATTATTTTGGTAATTGATTTTTTCTCCGTTTATAGTTAACCTTTCGCTTGCATCTACATTCTTTGAGTTATCGTTATTTAAATTCCATGAAAAAGTTTTCTGCACATTGCCTTTAAACTCCGGTAAATAAATCTCCTGTCTTTTAGCTTCATTCATGCTCATGGTAATTGTTTTGCCAGAGGCTGTTTTTAGAGTCACCACTTCGCAATCTTTAGAAATATCAATTGTCTTAATTTCTTCTCCTTTATATAAACCAAATTTATTTTTTGCAGAAGGAACGGTATCTTTTTTTGCTTGCGGTATGCCTGTTTCGTAAACCTGGCTTTTAAAATTATCTGCGTATTGAGAGATTGCCTGAAATATACTTTTTGCAAAATCATCTTTGGCTTTTGATGATTGCAGGTAGGCGAGCTCCTCTTTGCTGGAAATATTTCCCAGTTCAATCAAAACGGAGGGAATATTATTCAGCTGCAAAACTGCAATACTTACTTTCCTTTGTTGAGGATTTGGGTTTACGCTCAAAAGATAATTTGTTTTGAAATGAGCAATAACCGAAGATGCAAATAGTTTGCTGGCGTTGCTATTTGGATAGTTACCCTTGGACACAAATACATTTAAGCCCCGTTCGCTTTTGACGTTGGCCAGGTCTGGCGCAGAAACACTGCTGTGTATGGATATGAATAGGTCTGCATTTGCTCTGCCGGTAATCTCAGCTTTTTCCCTGGGATTTTGATATACATCTGTTGTACGAGTGAAAACGAGCTTGATATTTTCCGTTCGATTGGATTCTTTAAGTCTTTGCAAGAATGCCAGGTTAATATCTTTTTCCATAGTACCGTCAGCAGCCATGGCCCCGCCATCCTGTCCGCCATGTCCTGCATCAATAACTACCGTTATTGTTTTTGCCGGGTTTACCAGTTTGTCGATTCCAACTTTTGCCTTAATGGTAAATGCCGCCACAAAGAATAAAACCACTGGTAGTGCCAGGATCCGGTAAAAATAGCCGGCTTTGGCTGTGTTGTATTTTGATAACATTTGTAACCTCCTTTTTATGGGTGAGTAAAAAAAATGATTGGTGAGTAAGTAGGCATGTTTGGGATAGGCGGAAGTAACTATCATTGCAGCCAGTGCGCTGGCATCATTGTTGGCCACTGCTTTTTTATCCGCAATAAATTCATGAATAAGATTGAGCTCTTTTTTTATGAACCAGAATATTGGATTGATCCAGCAAACGATGAGCACAATGTTCAGAAATAATTTATCTGCACTGTGTTTTTCTCTTACGTGTGCCAGTTCGTGTGCAAATATTTGTTGCCCCGTTTCTGAGTGAAGATCAATGGCATTGTTCCAAAAGATGAATTTGAAAAATGAAAAGGGAGTGCCTTTGGCATTACTTTCTACAAACACCACATCATTGATGTATTTACTGCTGTTTGTTTTTAAAAGTTGAACGATCTGTACAATTACTTTCACAAGTATAAATAGTAAAGCCAAGGAAACTACGCTATACAAAAGCATCAGGAACTGGCTTAGACTGATAAAATTTCGATGCGAATACAGGATCACCTCCTGCAGGTATTCATCGCTGCTGTTTACAACCTGCAACAACCGTATGGGCTTGGCCGGTGTAGCACCACCCATAAACAGATAGTTAAAATTAATTGCCGGCGCCAGCATGGCAATGACAACTGTTGCCAACAGGTAAAACCGGTTGTAAGCATGGTACACTTTGTTGCGCAGAAAAAGGTAATAGTAGCCAAACAAAACTGCAGAGCACAATACAACCTTTAAAAGGTAAAATGCAAATATGGGCATTGGTTAAGTTTTTAAATTTTGAAAATCCTATACCAAAATCAAAAATCACACATCAAAAATCCTACATCAAAAATCCTATATCAAAAATCACACATCAAAAATCCTATATCACAAATCTTTTTTTATTTTTTCTTCAGCTCTTTAAGAAGCGCCTCCAAATCAGTAATGCTCAAGCCATTTTCCTTTACCATAAAGGAAACGGCATTGCTGTAGTTGCCTTCGAAGTAGGATTTTACGATTGTTTTCAGCGTCGATTTGCTGTACACGTCTTTTGCCACACGGGGATAATACTGGTGCATCCTGCCGAAAGTGGTAATGCCCACAAATTCTTTATCTACCAATATTTTTATAATGGTGGCCACAGTATTATTATGTGGTTTGGGGTTAGGAAGTGCTTCTATAATCTCTCTCAAAAAAGCTTTGTCCAGTTTCCAGATCACTTGCATGATTTGTTCTTCGGCTTTGGTTAATGGTTTAATCATAATCTGTGTTTGAAGCGCTAAACTAAACAATTAGTTATTAAACTAAAAACTTAGTTATCCACATTTTTTAACAGGCAGTTTTAAATTATATTTTCCCGATGAAGTTTGAACGGTTAAATTTGCCTTAACCAGTTAATTTGGCTTTGCGTTTAACCGGATCATCAAATAAACATATTCATGTCTCAATCAATCATAGAATTAAAGAATGTAAATATTTACCAGGGAGATAGTCTTGTGCTGGCTGATGTAAATATTTCTGTAGATAAAGGTGAGTTTGTGTACCTAATTGGTAAAACCGGAACCGGTAAAAGTAGTTTGCTAAAAACGCTCTATGGCGACCTGGAGTTGCGGGAAGGAGAAGGTTGGGTAGTAGGTCACAACCTAAAAGGACTTACGTGGAAAACGGTTCCTTTTCTACGCCGTAATCTGGGCGTGGTGTTCCAGGATTTTCAGCTCATGACGGATAGGAGTGTGAACAACAACCTGAAGTTTGTTTTAAAAGCTACCGGTTGGAAAGATGAGAAACTAATGGATGAAAAAATAGCAGATGTACTGGATAAAGTAAATCTTAAAAGCAAAGGTTTTAAAATGCCCTACGAGCTAAGTGGCGGCGAGCAGCAAAGAGTTGATATTGCCCGTGCCATGCTCAACTCTCCAAAATTAATGCTGGCCGACGAGCCAACCGGTAACCTCGATCCTGAAACAAGTGATGAAATTATGCAGTTGCTTTTTCAAATTTGCAAAGATTACAATACCACCATTGTAATGGCTACGCACGACTATGTGGTGCTCAATAAATTTCCCAGCCGAACTATCAAAACAGAAAACGGTAAAGTTTGGGACAACGCTAGTATATCCACTTAATCATCTGTGCAGCGTTTTGATGATTGTTGTAGGTTGCATGTAAAATTTGTTCCCTTTCCCAGGCCTCTTCCTCAGCAAATGGTTTTTCGTAAAGTTCCAGCGCACGTTGTTTAAAGTCCTCTGCTGTTTGCGCTCGCTGGCAAAGGTTATCAATAGCTGCACCTTCTACTGCCGCCTGGTTTACCAGGCAGTAACGTCCATTGTACAAGGCATTGAGCACTTTTAATTTAACCCCGGTATTGTTAAACGAAGGAAGAATATTTATCTGGGCTTTTTTAATAAGGTCCTGCATTTCTTTATCAGAAGGGTTGGCTACCAGGCAGGTGTTTTTGTTAACGTGTGCCAGGTCTTCCAAATAAGCGGAGGGATTTTTTCCGGCTATCACCAGCGGGATAGAAAGTTCGTTGAAAACTTGTGTTAGTAACCACTCGGCTGCTTTTTCATTTTCATTTACAGATAAACTGCCGTGGTAAAGACAAAAATTTCCTCTACCGGTTTGGGGAGCTACTTTTTCCCATGGTAGAAAAACTGGCAGAAATTCGACGCTGCCTGTTCCAGCCATTTTTTGATAGATCTCTGTGTCTTCAATGCTTACCGGCCAAAAGGTAGCTTTCTTAGCGATACTTTTTTCATAACGCTTCAGCAACCAACTTTCCCTTTTGAAATATATTTTTTTCCAAAAATTCTTCTCATGTTCCGCTAGTTTTTTGTAATAATTGAACTCTACGTTGTGGAGGCGCACATATACCCTACGGTGCTTTAAGGCTCCGTTGTATAAGTAATAAGTGCAGTGTACGCCTTCCATCAGTATAGGGTAGTCGTCTTGCTGCAGATTATGTAAAAGCTGTTTGTTGATGCGGGAACTTACTATGTATGGCAGTCCGGGTGAGAGCGACTGTGGAAATTTTTTTCGGGTATAGTATTGAACCGATTCACAATATTGGTCTAATTCATCTTGCGGTGCACGCCCACCGGTAAAACAGTGCAGGTGTATTTTTACGCCTTGCTTATGCAGATGCACGATTTTGTAAAATTGATCTACCACTCCTCCATAATCTGCAGGCAAGGGAACGTCAAGGGTTATGATATGTAGGTGCTTATCCAAAAATTCGTTTATAAAAAGCGGTGAGTTTTTTTTCTTCGTTTTGCCAGTTCCAATGGGTGCTGGCAACTTTACAGTTTATTTTCAAGGTTTCATGTAATACAGCATCGTTCAGTATTTTGTTCAGCGCTGCCGAAATTAAGGAAGGCTGCAGCTCTGCAATCAATACAGCAACTTCAAATTGCGTATTCAATGACTTGTATTCCGGAAAGTCCATGGTAACCTGTGGCACCCCGTGTTGCACATAATCAAAAAATTTATTTGCGAGAGAATAATATTGATTTAGCCCGATGTTTTCTACGAGATTAATAGCTATATATCCTTCGGAAGTAATTTTATTCAGGTCCTCTGGTAATAACTTCCCCTTGAAAATTATTTTGTCGTTTAGGTTTTGTTCGTCGCTCATCTTCCTGGCCTGCTCCATAAAATTACCGTCACCATATATGAGTAATACGGCGTTTACATTCGCCATGGCAGGGATTAAAAACTCAAATCCTCTTCCTTCATTCACAGCCCCCTGGTATAGTATATTTTTATCTTTTGGAACAGAGGTAGCTGGTGAAGTTTGCAATGGCATGTTCCGGATGGTTTCATATCTAACCCCATACAGTCGTGTAAACTCCTCGCTGATACTGTTGCTCACGGTATACCCCAATGGAAACCTTGGCACCATGGTTTTTTCTATAGTATGCCATATTTTATAAATGGCCGGTCTTGTAATGACCTCTTTTAATTGCGAAAAATATTCATGTGCATCGTATATTTTTTTTTTGTTCCTTATCGTGCAAGCAAAATATACCGGGACGATGGTATCAAGGTCAATGGCACAAATGCAGTCGCAGCTTTTAAAAAGCAGGTAAAAAAATAACCGGGCATTGTATTCTAAATAAAATGCGGGGCCTTTTGTAAAAAAAACACGAAGCCTTTTTTGTTTAAAGGGTTGAACGCAAACGTGAGCACTTGATGAATTCTCTCTTCCTACCAGCGTAATTTTATAACCTGCATTAACCAACGAACTGCAAATACGGATCATGCGCTGATCATAATTAAGATCATTTGTAACCGTGAAAATAATATGTGGAGTTGGCGGGATCAGGAAACTTTTATTTTGTTATAAAAGTCTTCAATAAAAACAACGGTTTTCAATGCATCAACGCCATCCGTAATAACACTTGCTTCCCCGCTAAGCGCTTTACATATGTTCTCATAAACTTGTTGATGATTGCTTGTAGACCCCCGGTAAAATCCATAATCATTTGGTCCATTTATTTGCAGCGTTAATTCCGTGTCTAAAAGCGCAGGCTGTTGGTAAATAATTTTATTCATGTACTCGCCTCCCAAATGAACAGTCCCTTTTTCAGCAATAATGCTCAAAGAAATTTCATGATTAAGATCAAAAGAATTTACACTGTAATGGATGGTGCCTACTGCTCCGCTATGCATTTCCATACAAATGGCTCCTGTGTCTTCGAATTCGATTGAACTGAGGTGGTGCAGATTTTTTCTGAATCCAGTCATGGTATTGTAGTCTCCCACCAGCCAAAATAAGATATCAATGTAATGACTAAACTGGGTGTACAATGTGCCCCCATCCAGGCTCTCGGTACCTTTCCAACTGTTCAAATAATAATTTGCAGACCTATTCCAGGAGCAATTCAAATGAAAGCTGTAGATATTCCCCAATTGGTCTTCATCAATGATATTTTTTAGCGCCACTACCAGGGGATTATACCTGGCAGATTTTACAATAAACAAACGCCTGTCGGCTTGAATAGATGCCTCGATCATTGCCCGGGCATCGCTGGAGTGTATGCACATTGGTTTTTCGCAAACCACATGTTTGAGTGCTTGAAGGCATTTAATTGACTGTGCTGCGTGCAAGCCGTTTGGCGTACAAATGCTTACTACATCAAGCTCCGGTTCTTTCAACAACATCTCCTCTAGAGATAAATACAATTTTACCCCGTATTCCATTGCCAGTTCTGCTGCATTTTCTGCGTTTGTATCGCAAACCGCCACCAGCGTGCCTATTTTTTTTATTTCCGCGGCATGGCGTTTAGCAATCCGTCCGCAGCCTAAAATAGCAAATGAAAGTTCCATTCGGCAAAAATGATGTTTTTTTTTGTTAATTAGAGCAAGATCCGATCAACTAACAGAGTTGGTTGTAATCATATACATAAAAGAGTTAATAATGGCGTGCCATTTATAAAACAATTCGGGTATCTCGGGCATTATTACATAGTTTGCTTAACCTAATTATTAAAAAATATTGTATGATTGAAAAACTGGTATTTGTTTGCTTTCTTACGGCAACATCGGTGCAGGGCCTTTTTGCACAAGCTAAGTTGGTAGAAAAAATAACCCGAAAGGGAAATGAAATTGTAATCCCTTACGAAAAATATGTGTTACCCAATGGGCTAACGGTATTGGTGCACGAAGATCACTCAGATCCTGTTGTGCATGTAGATGTGACTTACCACGTGGGTTCTGCCAGGGAAGAAATTGGCAAGAGTGGCTTTGCACATTTCTTTGAGCACATGATGTTCCAGGGCTCGGATAATGTAGCAGATGAACAACATTTCAAACTGATCTCAGAATCAGGAGGTACTCTGAATGGTAGCACCAACCGTGACCGAACCAATTATTATGAAACGGTGCCCAGCAACCAGGTAGAAAAAATGTTGTGGCTGGAAGCAGATCGTATGGGCTTTCTGTTGGATGCCGTAACACAACAGAAATTTGAGATACAACGTTCTACCGTTAAAAACGAACGAGGTCAGAACTACGACAACAGGCCTTACGGTTTGCTGAGCGAGTTTACTTCTAAAAATCTTTACCCTTATGGGCATCCTTACTCATGGCTCACTATCGGTTACCTGGAAGATTTGAATCGTAGTAATGTTGATGATTTGAAGAATTTCTTTTTAAGATGGTATGGCCCAAACAACGCCACCTTAACCATAGGTGGGGATGTGAATGTGAAAGAAGTGATTAAGCAAGTAGAAAAATATTTTGGTTCTATACCAGCCGGCCCACAAGTAAAGCCAATGACGCTGCCTGCTGCCAAATTGCAAACCAACCGATACACGAGCTACATTGACAATTATGCGAGGATACCACAAATGAGGGTTGTGTACCCAACTGTTCCGGATTATCATGAAGACCTACCGGCGCTTGCTTGCCTTGGCCAGGTAATAGGGCAGGGGCGTACTTCTATTTTGTACCAAACCATGGTCAAAAATCAAAAAGCCTTAAATGCTGGTGCTTTTAGTTCTGCTTCGGAACTGGCCGGTGAATTTACTTTTTCCGTATCGCCTTACCCCGGCAAATCTTTAGCAGAAATGGAAAAACTGTTGGATGAAGCCTTGGTAGTTTTTGAAAAAAGAGGTGTGACAGAGGAAGATGTTCAGAAATTTAAAAGTCAGTACGAAAGCCGCACTATCAACCGCCTTGCGAGTGTATCTGGTAAAGTAAGCCAGTTGGCTGCTTATGAAACTTATCTTGGTAACCCAAATATGATTGGTAAGGAATTGAGGATGTACCATGCAGTTACCAAAGAAGATGTAATGCGTGTATACAAAAAGTATATCAAAAATAAAAACCGCCTGGTGGTGAGTGCTTTGCCCAAGGGTAAGGAGGATTTAAAAGCTGCCACCGATAACTATGTGGTGAGCGAGACGGGATATCAAAAGCCTGATTATGGTTATGCTGGCCTGAAATATACCAAAGCTAACGACAACTTCACCCGCAAGACGATTCCTACTCAGGGAGCTAACCCGGTTGTAAAAGTGCCAGCTTTCTGGAAGAAAACGTTGGGCAATGGCATCAAAGTAATTGGTACAAAAAATACCGAGATTCCTACCGCTACCATCAATATTTATTTAAAGGGCGGGCAATTAACAGAAGGGGCTGATCTTTCCAAAGCAGGCCTATCCAGCCTTTTCGCCAGTATGATGAACGAGGATACAAAAAAGTACACTAGTGAAGAATTTAGCCTGGAACTGGATAAGTTGGGTAGCAATATCAGTGTAGGTAGCAGCAACGATGCTACTGTATTTTCCGTGCAGTCGCTTACAAAAAACCTGGATAAAACGGTGGAGTTGTTACAGGAGCGTATGTTCAACCCAGTGTTCAATGAAGATGATTTTGCCCGTATTAAAAAACAGCGCACAGAAGCCATTAACAACGGCAGAACCTCTGCAGCCAATGTAGCCAACAATGTTTTTGATGCCATCAACTATGGCAAGCAAACAGTGTTGGGAACGCCACAGGAGGGTACTGTTGCCTCCATTGGGAACATTACGTTAGACGACATCAAAAGTTATTACGCTAAAAACATTGGTGCTGCTGAAGCAATAGTGGTGGTGGTAGGGGATATTAATGAAGGAGAAGTTTTGCCTCGTTTGCAGTTCCTGAACAAGTTGCCTAACAACAATGTGAACTTTCCTTCTCTGGCGGCAGCGCCAGTTGTTGAGAAAACAAAAATTTACCTGGTAGATATTCCGAACGCAGCGCAGACGGAATTTAGAGTAGGCAAAGTAACAGATTTGAAATACGATGCAACCGGCGACTATTACAAAGCTGGGTTAACCAATTACAACCTGGGCGCTTCTTTTAACAGCAGGCTCAATATTAATTTGCGGGAAGACAAAGGCTGGACCTATGGCGCTCGCAGTGGTTTTGCCGGCGATAAATATGCAGGTACTTTTACCTTTAGCAGCGGCATTCGTGCAGACGCTACAGACAGTGCTTTGAAAGAAGTGATTCGTGAAGTGAAGAATTTCAGGGATAATGGTATCAATGCAGACGAGATCAAATTTATGCAAAGTTCCATTGGACAGGCTGATGCCCGTAATTACGAAACAGGTGCCCAAAAAGCAGCATTTATTGGTAGAATGATTCAGTACGACTTGCCTGCCGATTATGTGAAAAAGCAAAATGAAATTTTGCAGAACATTGGCAAAAATGAAATTGATGGCATTGCGCAAAAATACCTTGACATAGATAAAATGAATATCCTGTTAGTGGGCGATAAGAAGAAAATAATGCCAGGATTGCAAACGATGGGGTATGAAATTATTGAGTTGGATGCAGATGCCAACCCGGTTAAATAGACCTTAAATTTGTGTGTAAGAAAAAAGCGGCCCCTGGAGGCCGCTTTTTTCTTACACCCTATCTTCCTCAACAAGCCGCATACGATATGCGTTCATTGCCGTGTGCGCCAGTTTTTGCAGCAGTCTGTAATTTACAACCAGACCCACCGCCGCACCAATGATGGGTATCATTTGGGCCAATTTGGCAAGGTCAATGTAGTCCCGGTATTCCTGTTGAAAATTTCGCCATTCAAATTGGTTAATATCATCTGGCAACAGTTCTACTTTAGTTTTTTTCCAATCTGTCATTTGCAGGTACACATTTTTCCTATGTTCATGGCTGCTAAAGGCTAGTTGAAAAACATGCAATAGATAAATACGCTCCTTGTAATCGGACACATCATAGCCATAACGGCTCGCAATGTCGAACAGCATTTTTATCTTGATGCCTATCAACAACGGGAAATCTGCAAAAGACATCAGGATGCCACCGGCACCCGTAATGCCTCCCTCGGCTGCTGCTGTTTTTTTGTAAGTGTCAATACTTTCCAGCATCACCATTTCGGTAAGTTCCAGAGACTTCATTTCAAGAGGTTTGGCGGTAGCAACGCCTGCACCAAACAACACTCCTTTTATCATCTGTTTAATGGTTGCGGTTATGGCGCTGTGTACTTTTTCGGGAATAATACTGTTGATCTTTGTTTGCACCCGCTTGCTAAGCCTGTTAAAGTAGGAGGGTTTTCTTTGCATGGCTGTTTGCCAGTGGTGCAACTCCCGCTTTGCTTTTATGTTATAAATATTCATGTGATGGGGTTTTACCATGGTACCTTAAGGTTAATTGGCATAAACAAATAAGCAGCCAAATTACCAAATACACTTAGACTACCTCCATTGTGAAAGCAAATAATTTTTTAAAAGAATGCCTACCCTTTTTTAGATAGGAAATCCGACAAGTTGCCAAAGTTCAAAGAATTAATCTTGTTTGAGCTCTGGTAAATACAAAACTTTATACTACTTTTGCACCCACTTATAAAAGAAATTAAGACAACCGTTTTAAAAAAAAACAGAGAAATGCATTTAACAACAGAAAAAAAAGCAACAATTTTTGCAAACTTTGGTGGCAAGGCTTCCAATACTGGGTCTATCGAAGGCCAGGTAGCTCTATTAACGGAGCGTATCAATCACATCTCTAATCATTTAAAAACCAACAGAAAAGATTTTTCTTCTCAAAGAGGTTTGATGATGATGGTAGGTCAGCGTAAGCGTTTATTAACTTACCTCAGTAAGCACAATCTTAGTGGTTACAGGGCTTTGATCGAAAAACTAGGTCTCCGTAAATAATAATATTATATATCTAATTCCGAATCATTCCCAACAGTTTTTGCCGTTGGGAATTGTTCGTTATACATACTTACTTTAATCGATTGCAGGTTTGCCTGTACAAATAAACTTAATCACATGTCGTTATTACAACCAAAATCAGTAACATTTGATATAGGTGGAGGCCGTATGGTTACCATCGAAACCGGCAAAATGGCCCGCCAGGCCGACGGTGCTGTTACTGTTCGCCAGGGCAATTGTATTCTTTTAGCAACGGTTGTTGCCAACAAGGAGCCTAAAGATGGCCAGTCATTTTTCCCATTGTCTGTAGACTACCAGGAAAAATTTGGATCTGCCGGCCGTATCCCCGGGTCTTTCTTCAAAAGAGAAGCTCGCTTAAATGATTACGAAATTCTTACCTCACGCTTAATAGACAGGGCACTGCGTCCGTTGTTTCCCGAAGATTATTTGTGTGATGTACAGGTATTGGTATCGCTTCTTTCTTCAGACGAATCTATTTTGCCTGATTCTCTCGCTTGCCTGGCTGCTTCTGCTGCCCTGGCTGTTTCAGATATTCCCATCCAGGAAATTATTTCTGAAGTTAGAGTTGCCCGCAAAGATGGCCAAATGATCATCAACCCAACCCGTGCTGAACTTGCTGCATCTGATATGGAATTTATGATAGCTGCAACCAGCAAAAATATCATGATGGTAGAAGGCGAGAGCGACGAGTGCCAGGAAGCCGATCTTATCAAAGCAATTGAGGCAGGTCACGAAGCCATTAAAGCACAGGTGAAAGCACAGGAAGAATTGCGTGCATTGGTAGGTATTACCACCAAAAGGGAGTATACCAAACCTTACCGCAACGAAGAACTGAACGAAAAGATTATTGCTTTTGCAAAAGATAAAATGCATGCCATTGCATCTGCGGCATCTGCCAAGCATGTAAGAAGCGATGCTTTTAAAGCCCTGCACGACGAAATAGTTGCCCACCTTGGCACTGAATTACCTGACCAGGATAAAAAACTGATTGGCCACTATGGTGGAGAATTGCAATACAATGTAGTAAGAGATATGGTGCTACAGGATCGTAAACGCCTTGATGGCCGTGGTACAGAAGATATCCGCCAATTAGAAATGGAAGTAAACTTGTTGCCCGCTCCGCATGGTTCGGCTTTGTTTACAAGAGGCGAAACACAATCTTTAACTACAGTAACTCTTGGTACTCCTTTGGACGAACTGCTTGTTGAAAGTGCTTTCAAATCGGATTACACTAAATTTATTTTGCATTATAATTTCCCTCCTTTCTCTACCGGCGAAGTTAAAATGATGCGTGGTGTAGGCCGCAGGGAAGTAGGCCATGGTAATCTTGCTATGCGCTCTTTAAGAAAAATGATGCCGGGTAGCGAATATCCTTATACAGTAAGGGTAGTGAGTGATATCCTGGAAAGCAATGGTTCTTCTTCTATGGCTACGGTGTGTGCAGGTTCTCTTGCATTGATGGATGCTGGTGTGCCTTTAAGAAAGCATGTGAGCGGTGTTGCTATGGGGCTTATTAAAAAAGAAGATGATTTTGCAATCCTAACCGATATTCTTGGTGATGAAGATCACCTGGGTGATATGGATTTTAAAGTTACTGGTACCCGTGATGGCATTTGCGGAGTGCAGATGGACATTAAAGTAGATGGTTTAAGCATGGACATTATGCTGGCTGCTCTTGAGCAAGCCCGCAAAGGTCGTTTGCATATTTTAGATGCTATGCACAATTGCATGGAAGCTGCCAGGGAAGAGGTGAAGCCTCATGCTCCAAGAATGGTTAAGATCATCATCGACAAAGAATTTATTGGTGCAGTGATAGGGCCCGGTGGTAAGGTTATCCAGGAGATTCAGCGTGAAACAGGTGCAACCGTTAATATTGAAGAAGTAAATAACCAGGGGGAAGTAAGCGTTTTCTCAAAAGAAAAAGCTGGATTGGATAAAGCGGTGGCTTGGATCAACGGGTTGGTAGCAGCCCCAATAGTAGGAGATACTTACGAAGGAACCGTGAAGAGCATCAAAGAATTTGGTGCCTTTGTAGAATTCCTTCCCAAGAAAGAAGGTTTGTTGCACATCAGTGAAATAAGCTGGAAGCGCCTGGAAACTATGAACGGTATTTTTAAAGAAGGCGATAAAGTAAAAGTGAAATTGCTGGATGTAGATGCCAAGACAGGTAAATTCAAACTAAGTAGGAAAGCATTGATGCCAAAACCTGAACAAGGCCAATAAGCATTGAAGTTTTAAATTTTTTAATAACAAAAAGCTGCCTTCAAAAAAGGCAGCTTTTTTTCTAAATATATTTTAATGGAACAGTTTATTTCGGTTGCGTTTGTAGCAGATGATGCCACCACCGCAATGCTAACGGCTTTACTGATGGATGCAGGTTTTGAAGGGGTAGAAGAGTTGGAGGAAGAGACAATTGTGACCATACCTCAATCACTTTTTGTAGCAGAAGAGGTGAAAACAATTTTTGAAAAATTTGGCGTGCTTTATAACATTCAAACCATAGAGCAGCAAAACTGGAATGCCCGGTGGGAAAGCAGTTTTGAACCCGTTCGGGTAAATGATTTTGCAGCCATCAGGGCTTCTTTTCATCCTCCTGTAAAAGATGTAACGCATGAAATTGTCATCACACCAAAAATGAGTTTCGGCACCGGCCATCATGCTACTACTTACCTTATGATTCAGGAAATGAGCGAGCTTGACTTTAGAAACAAGACGGTGACTGATTTTGGAACTGGTACTGCTGTGCTTGCAATACTTGCAGAAAAACTTGGTGCAAAAGAAGTGTTGGCTATTGATAACGATGACTGGAGCATCTGCAATGCAAGAGAAAACCTGGCTGCTAATGGCTGTCTTAAAATAACCTTGCAGAAGGGAGAGGAGATGGTGCAAAAGCATGTTGATATATTGCTTGCAAATATTAACCTGAATGTTATTATCGCAAACATCCAGCTAATTAAAAATTCATGTAGCTCTTCAAGTCAGCTGTTGTTAAGCGGTTTGCTGCTGCAGGATGAGCCAGCCATCCAAAAAGCTTTAATTGAAAACGGGTTTGCAGTTGTTAAAACTGTTGAAAAAAATAACTGGATAGCCATTCTTGCCAAGCTTGTATAACACATATTTGGCATATCAGATTATCAGCCGGGGTTGGACGTTTTTCCCTATTTTTGTCCTCCACTAAAGAACACAGATTTGAAAGAAGTAATCCTCATAGCATGTGCATATTTAATTGGATCCATTCCTACGGCGCTAATCATCAGCAGGCGTTTCTTTGATATAGACATACGGGATTACGGAAGTGGCAACATGGGTGCTACCAATACATTTAGAGTGTTGGGTTCTAAGTATGGCACCATCGTAATGGTTATAGATATTTTGAAGGGTGTAATAGGAGCATCGTTATACGAATTACTTCCGTTTTATGGTGACGACGAATTGCAACGCACCAACTTTATTATAGCACTGGGCATGGCTTCAGTGATAGGGCATATTTTCCCCATTTTCGCAAATTTCAAGGGGGGCAAAGGAGTAGCTACGTTGTTTGGAATGGTGCTGGCACTTCAGCCTGTTGTAGCGCTGAGCTGTGTAGGGGTGTTTCTCTTTGTATTATACCTAACTCGTTACGTTTCCTTGAGTTCAATTTTAGCCGCCGTTATGTTACCTATTTCCGTTTTATGGATTTGGAATGAGAATGAAGTATTGTATCGTGTATTCACGCTGCTGGTAGCTCTCCTGGTCATATTTACCCATCAAAAAAATATAGGTCGCCTTTTACGTGGTGTCGAAAGCCGCATCCCAATTCTCAAACACAGGGATAGAAGGAAGAGCCGCCGCAGAGGCGAGGACTAATTTTACACAATAACTTTTAGGAGTTTTTGGTATGGTGATTGTTTATCTGGTTACTAACTAATAAACTTACCTACCATGAAAAAATTACTATTTTTAGCTTTAGCCATTTCGCTATTTCAGTCATGCAGCACCAATGCTGTAACGGGTCGAAAGCAACTGCAGTTGTTTCCAGAGTCTACTTTACAGGCTGAAGCCGTTTCCCAATATCAATCATTTTTAAACGAAAACAAGGTAGTTAGCCAGAATAACAGTCGGGATGCTGAAATGGTGCGTCGTGTGGGTGGCAGAATTGCATCTGCTATAACCAGTTACTACCGCAGCAGATCCAATCCTGTAGATTTGAGCGGTTACAAATGGGAGTTTAATCTTGTAGAAAATAAAGAAGTAAATGCCTGGTGTATGCCCGGGGGCAAAGTTGTTGTTTACTCCGGCCTTTTGCCAGTCACTCAAAACGAAGCTGCTCTTGCAGTAGTTTTAGCCCATGAGATTACCCATGCCATTGCGCAACATGGAAATGAACGCATGAGCCAGGTAGCTATAGCCCAGGGTTTGCAAGTTGCCGGTAATATTTTTACTCAAAACAAAGGACAGGCAAACTCAATCTTCAATAACATATTTGGCCCTGCAGCATCTGTAGGAGTATTGCTTCCAAACTCTCGCAAACAAGAGTACGAGGCAGACCGCTTCGGTTTGATATTTACAGCAATGGCTGGTTACAATCCCCGTGAGGCCGTTCCTTTCTGGGAAAGAATGGCAGCAGCTGGCGGTGGCAATAAGCCTCCTACATTGCTCTCCTCTCATCCGGCTGATCAGGATAGAATAGCTCAGCTAAAAAGGTACATGCCGGAGGCTCTTAAATACTATAAACCAATCAGGAAATAGAGTAAGCACTCTCGAAAACTTTAACAACTCTGCACTTTTGCAGAGTTTTTTCTTTTTAGGCACCAAAAGCGCCTAAAATATCGTAAATTTGCAGCCGGTCCAACGATCTTTGGGTTTGCATATTGGTAGCTCTTTATGTTTTCTCTCATTGACAGCTTCCTAGAATAATTTTAAACGCTTAAGGTATTACTATGGCATTAGAAACTACGTTCGAAAAATTGCAGCTCACCAACGAAAAACATCTTCTCATACAAGGTCTGCCATCCACCATCGAAAAACAATTTGCAAAAGTAAATTTTTGTAAAAGTGTAACCCCACTTTTAAGAACAAGGCGCATAGATTTCGCACTTGTTTTTGCTGTAAGCAGAAAACAGTTAACAGATATTGTAGATGATGTTGTTCCCGCATTGCAGGATGGGAGCAAATTCTGGGTAGCCTATCCTAAGCTTTCGGCAAAAATTGCCAGTGATCTTTGCCGGGATGTAAACTGGGATATGATCACACACCATGGCTATGAACCCGAATGTTGTGTTGTGTTGGACAACGTATGGCATGCTCTGAAATTTAAGAAAATTGTACTTGAGCCCAAAATTCCTGCTCGCAGCACAAGGCGTACTGCCATAGCCGCAGAGTTATAAAATCACTTGAAAATTACGGTGCCCAGTTGTCGTGTCAGTTCTATCTCTAGTTTTTTTAAAATCTGGTGGGTTGCCACAAATGACATCTGTTCTTCAGCGCTGGCAGCTTGCTGCATTTCAAGCTGGTTTTCGTGTATCATTTTTTTAAGCTTCCGCAGTTTTAAGTAATTGAGGCTTGAAAAAACTTCTTCCTTAAAAAGCTCTGCACGGGTAGGAATATGACCTTCATATTTGGTACTCCAGTTGGCGCTTAGTTCTGTGTCGGAGTGCATGAGATTTATCACAAGGTCGCTCAGTTCCTTGTCCTCGTAATAAATAAAACTTTTGTCGGTAGGCTTTGTATCTTCTTCGTACCACTTTTTATAAATTGTCAACACTGTGGCAAGTTTCCGGTTCTCCAGGTGGCTTTCTAATTCGCTGGCTTCAATTTCGCCAAAAAGATAATCTGCCACGGTCATGCTTTCATTCCAGGGGTTGTTGCCAAATTCCAACAAATTCCGGATCATCGCTCTTTCATTTTGCTCATCCCGGTTAAAAAGTAATTCACTGCTTTCCTCGCCCCCAACCTGCGAAATTTCCGGAGCTGTAACTGTTGGGCTGGTGGCATTAAAATTCCTCGTTTCTTCCTTGGTAATTTTATCCCGTAAAAATTTGTTGACAAGGGCATTTAGCCCGGTCTCCTCTATCTTTAAGATTTCAGAAACCTGCTTAATGTAATCTTGCCGGCGTGTAAAATCTTCTGCCCGGTTTATCTTGGCAATCGTTTCTGCCAGTTGATTTACCACCGCAGATTTTTTTGCACTATCGTTGCCTGCTTCTTTTAAAGCTATTTCAAGTTGAAAAAGAATAAAATCTTTTTTATTCTTTTTCACAAATTCTTTGAAAGCTTCGGCACCTATTTTATTTACATAGCTATCGGGGTCTTCTCCATCTGGTATAAGCACCAGCTTCACATTCAGCCTTTCTTCCAGCGCAAGATCGAGCCCACGCAAAGCAGCTTTGATGCCTGCACTGTCTCCGTCATAAATAATAGTAAGGTTGTTGCAATACTTTTTTACAAGTCTTAGCTGATCGGTCGTAAGAGATGTTCCGCCACTTGCCACTACATTTTCTACGCCGGCCTGGTGCAAACTCACCACATCTGTATAACCTTCTACCAGCAGGCATTCATCGGCTTTGTCTATGGCCATGCGGGCAAAATAGGAACCATAGAGAATCTTGCTCTTGATGTATATTTCGTTTTCAGGGGTGTTTATATATTTAGGAGCCCGGTCATTTTTTTTGATGATCCTTGCTCCAAAGCCTGCAATCTTGCCACCGGGGTTGTGAATGGGAAATATAATACGCCCACGATAATTGTCCTGGAATTTATCATCCCTATTGTTAACCAAGCCAGCCTTTACCAGCAGTTCGGTGTTGTAGTGTGCAGCAATGGCAGCACTGGTAAATGCATCCCTGGACTCAGGGTTGTAACCAAGCTGAAATTTTTTGATGATATCGCCACGAAAGCCCCGTTCTTTTAAGTAGCTCAAAGCCACATCCTGTCCCTCGTCTGTATTGTGCATGGCATCGCTAAAAAACTGCTGGGCAAAATTATTGATGATGAAAAGGCTTTCGGAAGTCTGCTGCTGCAATTTTACCTCTGGGCTGCTTACAGTTTCTTCAATTTCAATATTGTATTTATTGGCCAGCGAACGTAGCGCCTCCACGTAACTGTATTTCTCCAGTTCCATAAGAAAGCCGATGCTGTTGCCACTTTTTCCGCAGCCGAAACACTTGTAAATTTCCTTGGTAGGAGAAACAGTAAAAGAAGGAGATTTTTCGTTGTGAAACGGGCAAAGACCAAGATAATTGGCGCCTCTTTTTTTGAGTTTTACATACGAGCCTACTATATCCAGAATTTCCACCTGGTTCTGTATTTTCTGTATGGTTTCCTGGCTAATCAATTGCTTTATATATGGGACAAAATTAAGAACAATTGCCCACTGTTAACCATATAACAAATTTGAAAGGATGTTTCCAGCTTTGTGTAAATTACATCAATATTCTACCTAAGAATTATAAGAAACAAATATCTTTAACCACTTTAAATTAAATGATAAACATGAAACAAATTTCTATCGCCTGCCTGCTATTTTTTTACAGTATTAGTAGCATGGGCCAGAGCCTCGACGACATCAACAATATGATGGGTAAACAACAGTTCAGGGAAGCCAAAACTGGCATCGATAAATTTCTTGCTGATCCTAAAAATAGTACCAAAGGAGATGCCTGGTACTACAAAGGAAGGGTTTACAATTCACTTTCTTATGACAAAGCAACTCCCCGTGAAGAGGCTTATACTTTGAAGATGGAGGCATTGGAGGCATTCAAAAAAACCTCACAGTTGGATAGCAAGGACCTGAGACTTAAAGTGGAGGGCTATAAATCTTACCTGGACCTTTACTATGGTCTATTTGACCTGGGTGCCAATTTTTACAATGACAAAGCCTTCGAGAAAGCCTATGATGCTTTCAGAAGTGCATTGGATGTAAAAGATTTTATTCTTGCCAAGCAGTATGATTTCCCTGATTCTAAATTATATCCTCTGGATACAGCCCTTGTGCTAAACACAGCGATTGCCGCCATGCTATCTAAGAACGATTCCGGGGCAGTGATGTATTACCGGAAATTAACCGATGGTAACGTAGGCGGAGACTCATACAAAGATGTGTATGAATACCTTGCTGATTATTACATGAGAAAGGATGACATCGTAAACTTCAAAGCAATCATAGACAAGGGTAAAAAAATGTATCCTGAAAGTGAGTTTTGGGTTAGCCTAGAGCTAGAGGGTTTGCGCAAAAGTGTAGACCAGGCACAGTTGTTTACTAAATATGAGGAAATGATTGAGCAAAACCCAACCAATTTTGTGGTGCCTTATAATTATTCCATCGAGTTGTTCAACAGCATTTACGGAAAGGATGCAAAGCCAGCAGATGAAAAGGCTGCCAAAGAAAAATTGACAGCCGCCTTAAAAAAGGCTATTGCCAACGACAAGGGCAAAGATGCCACCATTTTAATGACCAAGCATTTGTACAATATGAGCTCCGACATGAGTATAGCTGCAAGTTTGGTGAAGGGTACTAAACCAGAAGATGTAAAGAAGAGAGCAGATATGGTAGCAAAAACTACCGTGCAGATGGATGAATTCCTGGACTATGCAAAACTAGGCGTTGCTTATTATGAATCTTTGCCTTCGCTTAAGCCAGTTCAACGAGCTACTTACCAGGAGCTACTTACCAACATGAGCGAAATTTACAATTATAAAAAAGATGTGAAGAGCGCTGCGGAAATAGATAAGAAGAAAGCCGCTTTGTAAGTAAAGAAGTTAACAAATATAAAAAAATGGTTGCAGGAAATGCAACCATTTTTTGTTTGTCTAAACTTAGTTCAATTATTAATTGCTGCGCCTAATCTGGAATTGACCACCCTGGGCGCCTCCTCCCATCATGTTCCGCATTTCTTTCATGGGCTTTACGTCAAAATCTTTGGGAATGTCAAACTCTTTGTCTGCAATCTCTTTGGCTAAATCTATTTTGGTAACCGTCACTATCATGGTGCGGTTTCTGCGCATTTTGGTTTCATAACCCATCACAAAACCATCAATCTTATCCATATTGTTAGTAGCCGCAGCAGGGCCACCCATCATAGCCATGCTAAAACCTCCACCTACAGAACTTACGTTTTGCACTTTAAACTCCGGTGTGTACCATACGATAGCCGTATCTTTAACAAGGCCCATCAGCCTGCTGGTAACGAGGTAAGCTTTCTTACAATTATAACCGGCAATTTTTTTGCTTTCTTCTGTGTACACTACATCTACAGTTGGCGGTGCTGGGTCAGGTTTCTTTACCGCCGCAGAATCCTTAGACCTTGCCTGCATCATGCTATCCATAGATTTTCTCAAACCCGCCTGCTCATCATCTGTTACATAAAAGCCAGTTTTATTGCCCATCATTTCTATCAAAGTTGTGGTCAGTTTACTTTGATTGTTACGGATGATAGTACTACGCCCCATGTCAGATTTGATAACCGTTTTTACCATGTCGTTTTTTACCTGGGTAACAGACTTTGTTTCACCGTCTCCAAAGTTTCTGAACATACCGCCACCACCGCCGCCCTGGCTTTGCAGCGTGGTTACATCTTCATCTTCGGGGGCAATTACATTGGTAGTTGTATTGATAGTAGCCTGGCTAACCATTTTAGGTTGTGCCATTGCACTCAAAGAACCAAGTACCATTGCTGATAGCAATATTTGTTTCATTTATGTATTTTTAAGTGCCAAAAATAGCGGCTTTAATTCAAAGACTCCTGCTTTCATCCTTATTGTAATAGATTTAACAGCCTTATTGCCGCATCTTTTCGGCGGCCTCCATATGCCAGGTGAGTTCAGCTAAAAAAACGGATGCTCGTTTGTCTGTTCCAGCTTTGTCAGCAGCCTGCCCATTTTCATCAAACGAGGTTTGTACTGCGGCTACGGGGAACATGGCAGGTACAACGAGTGCCCCAATTTTCCAAAATACAAACTGTAGAGATGTTATAACATTCATGCCTGCAAAAGGGCCTGCAGACACGGTGCAGAGGGCAATAGGTTTCCGCTTCCATTCATCGTATAAAGCATCCACCGCATTTTTTAAACTTGCGGGGTAACCTCCGTTGTATTCTGGTGATACCACCACAATACCATCAGCTGCTTTTATTTTTTCGGCAAATTTTATCAAGTTTTCCGGGGCATTCTTTAGCAAACGCAGGCGTTCCTCAAATAAAGGGAACTGGTATGCATCCAGGTCTAAGAGCTCTGCTTCTCCCAGATTGTGTTCCTTAATGTATTCCATAATGTACAGCGCTACACGATCGCTTTTTTTACCAGTGCGAATGCTGGAAGAAAGTACCATTATCTTTTTCATAAAGTAATTTTAGATTTCATATAAAAACTCCTTAGGCGGCCCTTTGCAGCTGTATGTCGCCACTGATGAGTACATCGTCGGCAAGCAGTAAACCGCCGGCTTCCAGTGCTGAGTTCCAGCTGAGCCCCCAATCTTTCCGGTTTACTTTTTCATTAATAGTAAAAGTAAAGCCTGCCTTCCTTGGTAACAATTCTGGCACCAAATTCCGCAAAAACTCTTTGCTACAGTTAAATATTAAAGATAATTCTATAGAGTTACATGTACCTTAAAAACAGGTACTTTACTTAAACGCTTTTTTTGGGGGTGCAAGCCTTTTTGCACAGAAAAATGCATGTAGATTAAAGCTCATAACTGCTTATCTACTTTTTCTTAACAGTGTATTTATATCACTCATTTTCTTGTAGGTTTGCCGTCTTACCAAAAAATAGGAAAACAGTGCGTTTAAAGAGTTTAGAAATTAAGGGATTCAAGAGTTTTGCAGATAAAACGGTCCTCAATTTTGACGAGGGCATCACTGGCGTGATAGGGCCCAATGGCTGCGGCAAGAGCAATATTATTGACAGTATTCGCTGGGTAATAGGCGAACATAAAATAAGTAATCTGCGAAGCGAAAACCTGGAAAGCCTTGTATTTAATGGCAGTAAAACCCGCAGCGCAAGCGGCCTTGCAGAAGTGAGCCTCACTTTTGAAAATACCAAGAACTTATTGCCTACAGAATTCAATACGGTAACGGTTACCCGCAAATATTATAAGAGTGGCGAGAGTGAGTACCGCCTGAACGATGTAGCCTGCCGCCTTAAAGACATTCACAACCTTTTTATGGATACCGGTGTAAGCACCGACAGCTATGCCATCATAGAGTTGGGTATGGTAGACGACATTATAAAGGATAAGGAGAACAGTCGCCGTAAAATGCTGGAGCAGGCTGCCGGAATTACCATCTACAAAACAAGAAAAAAAGAAGCCAAGCTAAAGCTGGATGCGACTGAGCAGGATCTTGCCCGCATTGAAGACTTGTTGTTTGAAATAAACAACCAGTTGAAGAGTTTAGAGAGCCAGGCAAAAAAAGCAGAGAAGTATTTCGAAATAAAAAAGGATTACAAAGAGGTTAGTATAGAATTGGCCAAAGCTGCCCTGGAAGGATTTAATGTGACCTACAAAGACCTGAATGAACAACAGCAGCAGGAAGTAGACAAACGCATTGAACTGGAAGCGGCCATCGCAAAAGAAGAAGCAGGCCTGCAGGATGAGAAACTTGCCTTTGTAGAAAAGGAAAAGGCCTTGCAACAAATGCAGCATGCTTACAACGAGATGCTGGATAAGGTACGGAACAAAGAAAATGAAAAGAACCTTGGGAGCCAACGCTTGCTGCACCTCAAGGAAAGAAAAGCCGGACTGGATGAGTTTTTGCAAAAGTCTGAAGGGCAAATGAAAGGCCTGGAAGAAAGCATCAACTTTACCGGCACACAAATAAAAGACGAAGAAATAAAGCTGGAAGAACTGGAAGAAAAACTGCAGGATCTAAAAGATGCAGTGGAAGACAAAAGAAGAGTGTTTGACGACAAACGAAGCAGCATAGATGTACTGCGCAAAGAAAACCAGGCCATACAAAGGAACCAGTTTGATGCAGAAAAGAAAGTAGCTATTGCAGATACTTCTATACTAAACCTGCAACGCACCATAGCCCAGGTGCAGGAAGAGAAGAGCCAGCGACAAGCGCAGCTTAAACAACTGGAGGCCGAGCAAAAAGAAAAAGAAGCAGAGCTCGAGCTCAAGAAAACCGATTTGCAACAATTGCAGGACCAGCACGAATTTACGAAGGACCAAATTTTGCAAACGCAGAATATGATGGAAGGGCTGCGCAACAGCCTTGCTGACGAGAGCCGTAAGCTGGATGCCAAAAAGAACGAACACGATCTCTTAAAAAGCCTGGTAGATTCCATGGAAGGTTACCCGGAGAGTGTAAAGTTTTTACACAACAACAAAGGTTGGAATCACACTGCGCCGCTACTTTCTGATATTATTTATGTAAAGGAGCAATACCGTGCAGCCGTTGAAAATGTACTGGAACCTTACCTCAACTACTATGTGGTAAACAACCTGCAGGAAGGCTTGCAAGCAGTGCATTTATTGGATGATCATAAAAAAGGCAAAGCCAATTTCTTCTTACTGGACAAGTTTGAAGCTGCAACGACCTTTCACCAACCGGCCGGCACCATTCCTGCATTGGAGGTAGTAGAGATAGATGCTCAATATGCAAACCTTGCCGCTAACCTCCTGGGCAATGTATTTATTGCAGAAGATGAAGCCGCCATGCACAATAGTAATGGGGCGGTGGTTTTAGAGAAAACAGGTAAATATGTAAAAGGAAAATACTCACTTACTGGTGGAAGTGTAGGTTTGTTTGAAGGCAAAAAAATAGGCCGGGCAAAAAACCTGGAAAAATTACAGGAACAAATTGCTGCGCAGCACGAAGTGGTAAATGCACTCAAAGCTGATATACAGATTCGTCACAATGAAGTAATTGCTTTTAATGAACAGCTAAAAGAAAATGCCATCAGGCAAACACAGCAGGATATTAACCATCTTACCAACATGGTATTTTCTGCCCAAAATAAAAAAGAGAACCTCAACCATCTTGAACTTACCAGCACGGCAAGGGTAGAGGAGTTGAAGATGCAATTAGAAAACAACCACGATGCAATTGCCCATACCCGTACAGAGCTGGACAAGTTTAATTTTCAGTTAGACGAACTGGCGGATAAACTGCAGGTAATAGAGATGGATTATGCAACAGCAGAGCAGGAATATAATTTTGCAACGGTTGGTTTTAATGATAGCAATTTATTGTTTGCCAAGCAACAGAGTAAGCTTGTATCTCTAAAGCAGGAACTGGAGTTTAAGAGCAAACAATTGATTGAACTTACGGTGCAGGTAGAAAACAGCGCCACACAATTGAAAGATGCCGCAGAAAACATTGAACTAACTGCTGCCGGGTTACACGAACTGGAAACCTTGCTGGTTACGATGCTGCAAAACAAAGATGTAGATGAGAAGAAACTGAACGAAGCAGACCAGTTGTACTACAATCTAAGAAACATTCTTACAGAGAAAGAAAGCGAGTTGCGTCACAAACAAAAGTCCAAGGAAGGGATCGATCATTTATTGAATGAGATAAAAGATAAACTGACAGATTTGAAGCTGCAGTTGGCAGGCATGAAGGAAAGGTTGAGTGTAGAGTTCAGGGTTAACCTTGATGAAATTATTGACGAGCCCCGCACCGGTGATACACCCTTGGAAGAATTGAAGGAACGGAACGAACGTATGAAAAAACGTTTGGAAAATATGGGTGAAGTGAACCCTACGGCCATTGAAGCTTATACCGAAATGAAAAAAAGGTATGAGTTTATTTTGGAACAAAAGAACGACCTGGTAACGGCAAAAGACAGCCTGATGCAAACCATACAGGAAGTGGAAGCTACTGCCAACCAACAGTTCCTTGATACCTTTAATAAGGTAAGAGAGAATTTTCAAAAGGTGTTTAAAGCGCTCTTTACTGATGAAGACACTGCTGATATGGTGTTGGTGGATCCGGAAAACCTGGCCGATACAGGCATAGACATTGTGGCCAAACCAAAAGGCAAACGCCCTAGCAGTATTGGACAGTTGAGTGGTGGCGAAAAAACTTTGACAGCAACTGCCTTGTTGTTTGCCATCTACCTTATCAAGCCTGCACCTTTTTGTATTTTGGATGAAGTGGATGCCCCGCTGGATGACGCCAACGTAGGTAAGTTTACGAACATGATCAAACAGTTCAGCGAAAACTCACAGTTCATTATTGTTACGCACAACAAACAAACGATGAGTGCAGTAGATGTTATCTATGGTGTTACCATGCAGGAAGCTGGTGTGAGCAAGTTGGTGCCGGTAGATTTTAGAAGCCTGAATTAATTGATAATTGGTAATGGATAATTGATAGCTGATAATCGATAATGGAAGCACCGTAGTTCAAAGAGTGGTATCGCCTGTTATTCCACTTTTTATGACTTTATATTTGGCCCTGCCCTTAAACTGGCAGGGTTTTTCTTTTACCTCAATTAATATTAATTTTATACAAATGAATTTTTATGAGCAAAGAAGAACTCAAGCAAAAACTTCACCGCCTGATAGATGAGATGGATGATGAGCAGGCCTTGAACATGCTTTACGAAGATGCCGTAGAGTACAAATCTTCTTCGGATGTAGAGGATGATGAATTAACGGAGGAACAGTGGGCGGAGGTGCAGGAGGCTATGAAGCAGGTGGCAAATGGAGAATTTACTACGCATGAAGAACTGTTGGAAAAAATCAGGCAATGGCGGAATACAAAGTGATTTACTCACCGAAGTTGTGGCAGAGGTTAAATGATTTATTATCGTATTTGTCCACTAATTGGGGTATTAAAGTTGCCGATGATTTTCTTTTTGTTTTCGAGCAAAAAATGAATCTTTTAATGAAGAATCCTAAAATCGGGCGGCTTTCATCGAAACGCAGAGGTATTAGGAGCATAAGTATCACAAAGCATAATCGGGTATACTATCAGGTTAAAAAAGACACTATCATAATTGCTACGCTTTTTGATACCCGGCAACACCCTTCAAAAAACAAATTTGAGTAATGTTCAGAACCATCCTGCTGCTTACCGCTTCCAATTTTTTCATGACCTTTGCATGGTATGGGTATTTAAAAACACGACCATCCCTTGTGGAAAGCCGTAGCTATAAGTTGGGGCATTGCATTATTTGAATACATGCTGATGGTGCCAGCAAAGCGCATCGGGTATGAAAACGGCATGAGCGGTTTCCAATTAAAGATGACGCAGGAAGTAATAACGCTGACGGTGTTTGCTGGCAGCAGTGTATGTGATGTTTAAGAAATAGTTAGTCAGTTGGCATCGCACTCATTTCATCCCAAATCTGTTTTTATTTAATGTAGTTCGAGTTTTCTGTATCTTTCCTTCCGGAGACTTTTAACCTATCCCTTATGAGTAAAATTATTTTCTTGCTTTTATCTCTTCTTAGTGCTGAGGCAGTTTTATCCCAACCTAACAAAGACAGTCTTTATAAATTGATGGCCGTTGGAGTTTGCGACGAAGTAAAAGCAAATGAAAGTTCGTTGGCAAAGACTACAGATTTGCAGATGGACCTTGGGCTACTAATGTTGCCCATATTCTCCAGGCATGAAAGTGATCTCAAAGCAGTTATACCAGGTTTTGAATTGGATAATATGAACCTGATAAATGAAGTAAGTCATGGAATCGGTCAAAAGCTTGCATTTATGTGTCCTGCATTCCTCAAGCTCGTTTCTGGTAATAAAGATTTACAGAAAGCCGCCACCGACAAGACGGAAGAAAACTCCTTCACTGGAACATTGACCAAAATTTTATCAGAAAACTTTACTTGCTTGCTAATAAAAGACAACAAAGGTAAGATCGAAAAAATTTGGTGGATGCAGTATTTCGAAGGTGCGAATGCCTTGGCGAGCGGAGAACTGCTCCATAAAAATATTACCGTTTTTTATTCAGAGCAGGAAATATATAATGCTGTTTTAAAAGATTACGTTAAAATCAAGGTGATCAAGGGCATCAAGGATTAAAGCAACTTCCCAATCCTCCCACCGCTGCCAGCAAAGTAAACTGCTTTTCCTTTTTTAGCCTTGCGTACCACATGAAATCCTTCCCTGCTGATGTTGCTAAAAGTTTTTCCATCATCATTGCTGATGTCTACCCCATTAATGCCGCAGGTGATCCATTGTTTCTTTCTCAAATATTCTACACAACTTCTATAACCGGTAGGAGGTGCAGCAGGCGAGACCCATGTTTTGCCGGCATCAAAAGTGATCACTGAATTCCTTGTAGTGGAATCTTTTGTATTAAAATCTCCGCCTACGATCATCCAGGTTTTTTTATTTTTTACGGCAATAGAATTGGCGCCGGTACTTTCTTTTCCGTCTGCCAGGGGCAATCTTTTTTTAGTATCTCTAATGTGAACATTGCTTACCAGGCCACCCGTGATGAATACCGCTTCTTTTTTTGTAAGCTTCCTGATGTTTGTACCGCTGCTGGCAAAACAAGCTTCGCCGCTGTCTGCTATCGGGCTTAATTTTTCAGGGATGCCTTGCCAGGTTTGACCGCCGTCAAAAGTTCGGGCTATAAAAAAACGGCCGTTGATAGGGTCGCCAATCACGATGCCCGCCTGCTCATTCCAAAATTCCATAGCATCGAGGAACATCCCCTTGTTTTTATTTTCGAAGACTACCTGCCAACTGTCGCCACCATCTATGGTGCGAAGGATGTAAGCCGGTTCTGCTATGCCCATGATTACAGCCGTAGTTTTATCAAAGGCTTCAATATCCCTGAAATCAGTTTTTTCAAAACCTTTTACCGTCATCCACTTCCAGGTATGGCCACTATCAAGGCTGCGGCCCACAGTGCCATTGCTGCCGCTCACCCACACGGTTTTGTTGTCTACAACGCTTAGGCCACGCAGGCTGGTCTTGGTACCACTGTCTAAAAGGGTTACTTTTTGGGCACCTGCTGTTACAGAAGCGAGCAGTGCAATTATAAATATGATCGTTTTCATCGGCTTTTTTTCATCTCTGGTTCCGGAATTAAAATATAAAATTGTTTCAATTGGCGCCGTGCAAATTAATTAAAAAGGGTTATAATGTTCAGTTGTTTTGATCGCAAAAAAATGACTGGCGGCCTTTTGGTCTGATGCGTAATACGAAGTGAATTTCCGTTAGGTTACGATTATGTCTGGCTGAAAAGGTAAAATTGATGTTGAAACGAATGTAGTCTATGAACCTATTTACTCCTTGTCTGGAGACTCACAAATCTTTTATACAAATCAAACAACGTTATTGTAAAGAATAGTCCAAATACCAATAGCGTTGGATAAGTGAAGTGCGTGAATAATCGAATTGTAAACAAGATCACTAATGCAAGAAAACATACTGCAGAAATTGTTAAACTCAGTTTAAGGCTTATAAATTTTGAGAGATAAATCCTGGCAATCAAAAATACTATTACACCGGACAGAATCAGAAGGGATGCATTCATAAATGAGCATTTAGAGCAACAAGATATAGATATTTTTTTAATCGGCCTCCAATCCGAAGGGTCCCGTTTTATCTAATTTCATTCGTTTGCCATCATTACAAACTGCTTAACTTTTAGGATCCACCAGTTTATTTTTTGCCAGCGTACTAATCAACCCATCCATTTCCTTTTTCATACTTTTGGGCAAGTTAATTTTTTTCGATCAACCGCTAAGTTAATTCATGAGTTATAATTATCTCCCGCTCGACCGTAAGCATACAAGTTTTCAACAAGTAAAAAACCTGTTGGCTTTCGATCAATTGGTTTCCATCACTTTTGATGCACATGAAAAAATCCTGCGCTGCAGGCAATACCTGGATGATAAGATGAACAGTTCTGATGAATTGTTTTATGGCATCAATACCGGTTTTGGCTACTTGCAAAACGTGCGCATCAGCGACGATCAGTTAGAACAGTTGCAAAGCAACCTGTTGCAATCCCATGCCTGCGGCCTTGGCGAAGAAGTGCCTGCCGAAATTGTAAAACTCATGATTGCATTTAAAATAAAATCGCTGAGTTACGGCCACAGCGGTGTGCAGATTGATACCGTTAAGCGCCTCATGGATATGTACAACAACGACGTACTGCCGGTTATTTTTACCCAGGGATCTCTTGGGGCTTCCGGAGATCTGGCGCCACTCAGTCATTTAAGTTTACCACTCATTGGCCTGGGCGAAGTGAGGCACAAGGGCATTAAGTATCCCAGCGAAGTAATACTGGACGAAATGGATTGGCCACCTATTCAACTTAAAAGTAAAGAAGGACTTGCCCTAATCAATGGCACACAGTTTATGAGTGCCTATGGCATGCACAATTTGATGAGAGCCGAAAAATTGATGAACTGGGCTAACATAATTGCTGCTATCAGCTTCGATGCTTTCGATTGCCTGGCCGATCCACTGAACGAGCACATTCATGCGGTGCGTTCACACAAAGGCCAGGTAAGTGTTGCAAAAAAAATGCGGGAATTGTTGGCGGGAAGCAACATTAGCAAACAGCCCAAACAACAGGTGCAGGATCCTTACAGTTTTCGCTGCATACCGCAAGTGCATGGCGCCACGCAGGATACGCTGGATTATGCGTTGTCAGTTTTTGAAAAAGAAATCAATTCTGTAACAGACAATCCCAATATTTTTCCCGATGAAGACCTGATCGTAAGTGGTGGAAATTTTCACGGCCAACCGTTGGCGTTAGTACTCGACTTTTTAGCCATCGCTGTGAGTGAGCTGGCCAGCATCAGCGAACGAAGAACCTACCAACTCATCAGCGGACAAAGAGGCCTTCCACCATTCTTAATAAAAAACCCCGGCCTCAATAGCGGCTTCATGATACCGCAATATACGGCTGCCGGTATGGTGAGTGAAAACAAACAATTGTGTACGCCCGCCAGTGTAGACAGTATCCCCAGCAGCAACAACCAGGAAGACCATGTAAGCATGGGTGCCAATGCGGCCACCAAATGCAAAAGGGTGATTGATAATGTAGAAAAAGTGTTGGCTATTGAATTGCTAACTGCCGTGCAGGCTTTGGAGTTTCGTCGCCCCCTGCACACCTCGCCTGGGCTCGAAGCTATTATTTCATCATTTAGAAAAATCGTTTCCTTTAATGAAGCCGACAGGCTGATGCACGATGATATAATGTTGGCGATTAAATTTCTGCAGCAAACATAGTTTGGTCATTAGGTCATTAGGTCAATTGGTCAATTGGTCATTAGGTCAATTGGTCATTAGGTCAATTGGTCATTAGGTCATTAAATCAATTGTACATTGGGTCATTGTTGAGTTAGGACTCTAAACGGTTGGTTTGCTATCATGATTTTATAACATCCAGGCTTCAAAGGAGATCACCTAAAAATTCCCGCCCAGTTGTTTAGCACAAAGAGTAACAGGAAAAGACCGCCGGTAACCAATGCTGCGGGCATATATACAAAAGACAACAGCGCTGTAAAAATCCCCAGTACCACCAGCACCATTGAAATTTTATTTTGGGTACCGTGGTTTTTAAAAGACAAAGGATATTCTATGTTGCCCAGTGGAACGCTCATAACTAAAAAAGCTGCCATAGCCAGGTAACTTGCAGACACAAGGTTTTTGTTTTCCGCAGGCAACAGCAGGGCTAATACAAAAAAAAGCAGTCCGGCTGTTAAAGACGCCACCACGGAGACGGCAGCAGTTTTTTCTGTTTTGGTAAGTGCATATTTTCCATCCCTATGAAAAAGAAGAAAGAAATTTGCCAATGGTGTAATGAGCCAGGAAGTGAGTATGAACAGCAGGTAAACTGCCACCAGTGTTGTTACTATATATTCTGTGCCTTCTTGCTTGCTAAGTAGGGAAGAGGCGATCCTCACTAACAGGTACAACCCCACCGGAATGATCCACCTCATTTTTTTACCCTGGTTGTTTAACCAAAAACTATAAAGCAACAACCAACGGTAGGGTGCAATTTTAGATTTCAACGCTTCCTTTAAACCTTCCTGCGCATTGTGCATTTGAGGATTGATGCGTAGTGCTTCTTTAAAATGCCGGGTTGCTGTTTTGTGCTGGCCTTTTTCCAGGTAGTTCCAGCCCACGGTACAGTGCGTGTATTCGTTGTCGGGGTCTTGCGCCAGGGCATTCTGCATGGTATCAATTGCATCGGCCGTTTTACGTAGTTTGTTCAGCGCTATAGAACGGGCATTGAGGCAGGTTATATTCTCCGCCTCTATGGCAAGCCCTTCATTGGCCATCGCCAGCCCCTCGCTGAATTTTTTTTGCTCCAGCAATACATGCGACATGAGGCCATAATTTTCCACAAACCACGGGTCCATCGACTGCGACTGCTGAAAAGCTTCCATGGCCAGGCTGTTTTTGCCGGCGCTGTAATATCCAAAACCTAATAAATAAAAATTATAACTACCTGGCTCCAATGAAAGTACATTGTGCATAGTGGCTATACCTGCTTCAAAATTTTTTTGTGCAAACTGGCAGCGGGCCATCATGGCCAGTGCCGCTACATTGTCGGGATCTTGCTGCAGCACCGTTTTAAGTTGCTGCACCGCATCGTTGGTTCTACCTTGTTGCAATAGTAGGCGGGCTCTTTCTAAATTCACTTCTGTTTCGTTCATGGGCAGCAGCGTAGGGGGACGCTGTTATTTTTTGATCTTAAGGTATTTTAAAATATCGTCGTACACGCCAGACTCATTGCTATACAATGCATAGTTGCGGGCCGATGCAAACCACTCTTTAGTGGTAGGCTGGTGTTTTTTTACGGCGTTTAAAAGGTCTTTGGTATGTATGGGCTGCACGCTGCCCTTGCTGATAGATTCCCACAGTTTTTCTTCTACAGCAATATCAATAATTGCATTCAGGTCTGCACCGGAATAGTCTGCAGTAACAGATGCTATTTTGCGGGTATCAATATCCACAGCGGGTTTGGCTGCCAGGAGCGACTTTAAAATATCTTCCCTGGCTTCATCATCTGGTGGTCCCACAAATATTACCCGGTCAAATCTGCCGGGCCTTCTAAAAGCAGCATCAATATTCCAGGGGGCATTGGTAGCGGCCAGCACCAGTATTCCTTCATTGTTGGCATCTACACCATCCAATTCGGCTAAAAACTGGTTGATCACATGGCGCATGGCAGATTGTTTCATATCGCTGCGGCTACCACCCAGCGCATCTGCTTCATCAAAAAACAATACGCAAGGTGCATTGCGACGGGCCAGTTCAAAAACATCATGCAGGTTTTTTTCGCTGTTGCCAATCCACATATCCAGGATATCGTGCAAACCAATGTTTATAAAGCGGGCATCTATTTCGCCTGCGGTTGCTTTGGCTATAAAAGTTTTGCCACAGCCAGGCGGGCCATACAACAAAATTCCGCCACCGCTTTTTTTACCGAAAGCCTTGTAGAGTTCAGGGTTTTTTAAAGGCTGAATGATCTTGATGGAAATTTCTTCCTTCACCTTTTTCATACCTCCCACATCAGCGAATTTGGTGCTGGGCTTTTCCATAAAATACTCTTCATCACTTTCAAAATCATCGAACAAACCGTCCATTTCATAAGATGACGCAGGTATGCGCAGGGCAGAATCTATTTCCTCGTCGGAAACGCCGGGGTAAAACTCCATCATTGCCTGGTGTGCCTCCACCGCCTGGCTAATAGAGTTCTCTTTAATGAGGCTTTTAATGTACAGCAGCCTTTCAGGCAATTGTAAAAAAGCCACTTGCTCAAAAACCACGATGGCTGCCGAAAATTTTTGTTGGTTGAAATAGGCCGTGCCCAGTCCCGCCTGGGCTTTGGCATTATCGTTTTGTATGTTTAATACGTATTTATATTGCGTAGCCGCTTCCTCATTGCGCCCTTTCTGCAACATCATTTCTGCCACCTGCAGTCGCAAGGGTATATTTTCCGGGGAAACTACCAGCGCTTCCAGTAAACTTTCAATTAAATCCATCTGTCGTTTTTTTATCCAGCGGCAGCTCGTTCATGCCTGGCATTTTTATTAATTAAAAAAGCCGCTTGTTGCTGACCGTCAAAGGTAATTCTTTAAATATATTTATTAGGGAGGTTTTACTAATTTACGAACCTTTGTAGCAGCACGAATCCATCTTGCTTAAGCAACATCATTATAGATATTAAACTTACTTCTTATGCCTACTGCTAAAAAATACGATCCACTCCTGTACAAAACTCCAACGGGTCCGGAGCTTAGCTGCAAAGGTTGGGTGCAGGAAGCAGCTTTGAGAATGCTGCTGAACAACCTGGACCCTGCCGTGGCCGAGCGCCCTGATGACCTGATCGTGTATGGGGGCCGTGGCAAAGCTGCCCGCAATTTTGAAGCACTGGACAATATCATCAAGGCCTTAAAAATATTAGAGAACGACGAAAGCCTGCTCATTCAAAGCGGTAAACCTGTAGGTATTCTTAAAACACATAAAGATGCACCAAGGGTGCTCATCAGCAATAGCCAGCTCGTGCCCAACTGGGCCAACTGGAAACATTTTGATGAACTGGAAAAAAAGGGCCTCATGATGTATGGGCAAATGACTGCCGGAAGCTGGATATACATCGGCAGCCAGGGCATTGTGCAGGGTACTTATGAAACTTATGCGGCTATTGCCGATAAACATTTTGGAGGCACATTAAAAGGAACATTGAATGTAACCGCCGGCCTCGGTGGAATGGGCGGTGCACAACCATTGGCCATTACTATGAACGAAGGTGTAGCATTGATTGCAGAAGTAGAGGAGTGGCGCCTTGACAAACGCATGGAAACAAAATACCTCGACGAAAAACATACCAACATCGATGAAGCCATCAATGCTGCCATGCATTACAAAAAACTGGGCGAGGCCAAAAGTGTAGGTGTGGTTTGTAATGCCATTCACCTCTTAAACAGGCTCATTCAGCGGGATATTATTCCAGATACCCTCACCGATCAAACCAGCGCCCACGATCCGCTCATCGGTTATATACCACATACCCTTAGCAATGAAGCGGCCAATGTATTGCGGGAACAAAACCCCGATCATTATACCGAACTTAGTTATGAAAGTATGTACCTGCATGTGCAGCTCATGCTGCAGCTAAGAGACAAAGGCGCTATCACATTCGATTACGGCAATAACATACGTGCAAGGGCACAGGAGTACGAAGAAAATAACAGGTTACATTTAACAGAGATCAAAGCCTCCCCTTTAGGGGGCGGGGGGGGATTATTTCCCGGCTTCGTTCCCGCTTACATCCGCCCCCTTTTCTGCGAAGGCAAGGGCCCATTTCGTTGGGCAGCCCTCAGCGGCGATCCGGCAGATATTGCCGTAACCGACGAACTCATACAAAACATGTTTCCCCAAAACACCGGCATGCTGCGCTGGATGAAAATGGCGCAGGAAAAAATTGCCTTCCAGGGCTTGCCCGCACGCATCTGCTGGCTGGGCCAGGGAGAAAGAGAAAAAGCAGGCCTGGCATTTAACGAACTCGTTCGCACCGGCAAAGTAAAAGCACCCATCGTTATCGGCAGAGATCATTTAGATACCGGCAGTGTAGCCAGTCCCAATCGTGAAACAGAAGCCATGCTCGATGGCAGCGATGCCGTGGCCGACTGGCCCATTTTAAATGCATTGGTAAACACAGCCGGCGGCGCCAGTTGGGTGAGCCTGCACCATGGGGGTGGCGTAGGCATGGGCTACAGCATACATGCAGGAATGGTGATCGTGGCTGATGGAACCGATGATGCCGCCAAAAGAATTGCCCGTGTGCTAAGAAACGATCCCGGCATGGGCGTCATCAGACATGCAGATGCTGGTTATGATGTGGCCTTGGATACGCTGAGAAATAATGGGTTGGATTTTAAGGAGCGATTGAAATAATCTGCGTAAGGTCCATCTGGGAGAATTTTAAAGAAACTTCGGCAAACTTGCTTTGAGAGGGCGATGATTTTTTGTTACGAGCATTTGTTTTTCATCCCGTACGTACGGGACCGTTGTGCCAGCCCCCGACGAGGAGCGGAGCGACGGATCTCGGGGTCACTCACTTGTGCGGTAGTTCATTTGTTGAACTTTTATCAAAGCGAATTATCAGAATATGCTTGCTGAAATACAAAGACTTGAACATTCTTGTAAACTAAAAATCTTGTGTAGAAACATGCGATACGTTCTTTGGAGTACGAGCGCATTTTTTTACGTGTAAAATAACAACCTTAACATCTTGCATGCTGTCATTACAAATTCTTTAACCAATGCGCAATTATTTTAGTACAAACAAAACCAACAATAATGACCGCACTAAAACCTTCCAACGCATTTGTTGCAGCTTCCTGGGTTGCACTCGGCGCCGGCATGATTGGCTTTTTAATTGGCCTTTGGCGCTCCGATCTTTTATTAAATGAAAAAGGGTATTATTTCACAGTCTTAATGTTTGGTCTCTTTGCTGTGATATCCGTTCAGAAAACAGTAAGAGACCGTTTAGAGAAACTGCCCGTTACAGATATTTATTATGGGCTCTGCTGGTTTGCAACTATTCTTGCAATCATATTACTCATCATTGGTTTATGGAATGCAGAAATGCTGCCCAGTGAAAAAGGCTTTTATGCATTCTCTTTTTTATTGGCGCTGTTTGGTGCTATTGCTGTTCAAAAAAATATCCGTGATTTAAAGATGGCAGATAATAACCAGGAATAGATAATTTTTTAGAAGGAATTCTTTCTGAAAGCAATAGGGCAACCTTTGGAAATAATTGAACAGTAGCAGTCGCTTCAACATTCTACCGTCTATCCAATTATCAGATACGGAATTTATTTCTGAGTATATTGAGGGTACAAATTTTTTTACTGTTTGATTATCTAAACAATACAGTCATGGCCCAACATCAAAAAACAATTAGCCTTGTGGCCCTTTTGGCAATTGCCGTAATGGTTATGGCCTCTACTATGCACAGCAACGACCGCTATAAAAATCTGAAAATACTGCCAAAAGATATTTCGGAAAAGCAGATGGACAGCATCATGAATGCCTTTACCAGGGCTTTGAAAGTGTCCTGCGATTTTTGCCACGTGCCGGCAAAAAAGCCCCTGTTTACCATTGCACCCGCAACCGACGATCTTGATTTTGCATTGGATAATCCCATGAAAGAAGAAGCACGGAAAATGATCCAGCTCACAAGGGATATCAACACAAAATATTTTTATGTTGACAGCACTTTCAGGCCTGAATACCTGCAAGTAGTTGGTTGCAATACTTGCCACCGTGGAAATCCCTACCCGGTTTATGAATAATACCGGCATGGGAAAATTTGAAAAAGAAATTTATGGTTTACAGACTTTTGCACACGTGTAAAGTATATTCAGAAACAACATTGCAAACCGATTTCGTAGCCAACCTGGTAAAAAAAAACTTCCTCCTCAATACTCCTCTTATGTATAGTTCAAAATTAAGATCGCTGGCTGTTATCGTTTTTGTAATAACTGCCTTGCAGTTTTGTGCACAGGGCCAAGCCATCACCAGGCTCGACAAAACAACCATCTCCTTTGCGGCACTCGACCATAAAATTGAAACATTGATGAAAGCTGCAAACGTTCAGGGTCTTGCTGTTGCGGTTTTTAATCGCAACGTGCCAGTGTACAAAAAAACTTTCGGTTACAAACGGATGGATACAAAAATTCCCTTAACCACCAGCACTAATATTTACGGAGCTTCTTTGAGCAAGCCGGTGTTTGCAGTATTGGTTTTGAAGTTGGTAGAAGAAGGCGTGCTGGATCTTGACAAACCTTTGCAGGATTATTTGACCAAACCCATTTTCGAGTACAAGTCTACCAAAAAGTGGCACGACGATTACAGCCATCTTAAGGAGGATAGTTTGTACAAAAAAAATTACCGCAAGGATGTGCCTGGATCATACCAGCGGTTTCCCCAATTGGAGGTGGGACGAAGCAGATGAAAAGTTAAGAGTGAAGCTGGCTCCAGGCAGCAGCTACAGTTATTCTGGCGAAGGGTTGGTATACCTGCAAGTGGTGTTGGAACATATGCTGGGCAAGCCACTGGAAACCCTCATGCAGGAAAAGATTTTTATGCCCCTGGGCATGAGCAATTCCTCTTACACATGGCAAACAAAATTTGAGACCGACTATAGTGTTGGCCAGCAGGCAGACGGAGCGCTGTACGAAAAAGATAAGGACAATGATGCCCGTTCTGCAAGTACGCTGGAAACAACCCTGGATGACTACACGGCATTTACAAAGGCCGTGCTTCAACATAAATTATTAACAAGAGCCAGTACCAAAAAAATGTTTACGCCGCAAATACGGTTGAGGTCCATTCAACAATTTGGCCCTATGCGCCTGCGGGATACTTCGGCCAACGATGGCATCAGCTTAAGTTATGGCCTGGGCTGGGGATTGCTCATGTCGCCCTATGGACCGGGTGCTTTTAAAGAGGGGCATGGCGATGGCTTTCAACATTACTCAATCATTTTTCCCGAGGCAGGTAAAGGAATTATCATCATGAGCAACAGCGACAATGCCGAAGGCATTTTTAAAGAGTTGCTGGCAACTGCTATTGCAGATATTTATACGCCCTGGTACTGGGAAAATTATATTCCTTACGATCAAAAGCAAGAGTAGGCTTTTAGTACTCACCACCAATTATACGTTTATTCAATTTGGCGTATTTGCCTTTCAATACTGGCAGGCGTTGGGGTGTTTTGGAAGCACTGGTATCTGTAAGTGCTTTCATGAAAGCTACCAGGTCTCTTTTTTCAACTGCTGTTAATTTAAGTTCCAGCGGTATAAATGTAAAAAGAGCACGGGGTTTTATGTTGCTGAAGTCTTTAAGGAATTTCTCCCCGCCGGCATGGTCGTAAAAGTTGACCACCTGTTCTAAAGTCTGGTAAACGCCGTTGTGCATGTAAGGTGCGGTGAGCGCTGCATTGCGCACAGTGGGAGTTTTAAAGGAGAACCTTGAAAAAATATTGTTGTCAGGTTTGTACACACCCACATCCGGATCCAGTTCATATACGTTCATGCTATCTTTAAGTGGCACTCCCAGCGACTTGTGATCGGTGCGGTCAAAGAAAGGTGGCAGGTCACCGTTGAACAAGGGAGCAAAATGACAATTACCGCATCGGGCCTTGCCCATATACACATTAAAGCCATTTACTTCTTCGTTGCTAAGTTTGCTGGCGTCGCCTTGCATATAGGCATCAAAGCGGCTATTCATACCCGTTACTGTTCTTTCATATGCGCCAATTGCATTTTTAATATCTGCCCGGCTTATGCCCTCTTGTGCGGTATGGGGGTAAGCCTTTTTAAAAAGCAAAACATATTCCGGACTGGCAGATAATTTTTCAATGAGGCTGGTGAAGGAACCATTCAGTTCGTGCGCATTGTTTACTACCGAATCGAGCTGGTCTTCCAGGGCAGCAGCCCGCTGGTCCCAAAACAACTTTTTTTGAAAGCCCGAGTTGATAACAGTAGGTGAATTGCGGCTCAGCACTTCTTCAAAATCGAAACCCACACTTTTTATTTTGCCATCCGTAAAAGCCATCGAGGGTTTATGGCAGCTTGCACAGGCACGTTGGTTGTTGCCAGAGAGCACAGGATCAAAAAATAACAACTCACCCAACGTAGCCCTGGCTGCGGTGTAAGTGGCTTGCTCATTGGGTGCAAAGTAATCGGCCACAAAAATATTTTTATCGTATAGGTGCATGGCATCGCTGCGTAGGGCCGACTTCTTTTTTAAAAACGGCACTTTCATAGCCACCTGCAATTGGTTCAGGTAACTAGAAAGAGGAATCAGGTGTTGTTGTGTAAAAAACATCCGATCAAATTTGTTGAAGTCCCTATTGAGATCGAGGTATTGGTTTGTGCTTGCCTGCATTAATTGCCATGACTGCTGCAGGTCTTGTTTGCTGGCAGGCAGGGCCCGCACCAGTTCGTCGGTAAGTATCAACCAACTCAGTAGCGAGCCATTTAAGGAGGGTAGGCCTGCTTCTTCTATTATAAAGTCTGCATTGGCAAGATCAATGCTGCTTATCCGGAAAATCTCTAAGCGGAGCGCATCAAAAAGTGCTGACTCGTTGAGGTTGCTTAAGTGTGCGGCAAAATTACCTTCGGCCAATGATTTTCTGTAATTGCCTGCTACCTTTTTGATAAAGCCTGCGTTGTCTGCCGAGTCCTGGCGACTGTAAAACTTTACCAGGCTGGTATCATGCTCATTACCGATGGGGCCCGTGAACAGCCAGTTATCTGGCACTACCGAAAGAATTCCTCTTCCGCCATTTTGCTGAAATTGAAAAGGTGCAATGAGTTTTTTGTAATAGAGTTCTTGCTCGAAATAAATAATAAAACCGGCGGCCTTCTTAAAATAATAAGCAAGCTCCTTGTATTTCTTTTGCCTTACTTCATAGCTGCTATCATAAAAATGGGCAGGGTAGGTCTGCAAAAAAGAGTCGAGCGAATTTATATGTGCCAGGGATAATTCGCCGATGGATTTCACCGCAGGTGCAAGGTTTATTTTTCGTTCGTTGGTTGCCATAGAAAGAGAGGCAACAGCAGCTGTTATCAGTAAGATTACAATCAGATGTTTCATGTAATGTATTTTGCAAATGTGAGGAGCCTTCGGATTCCCAACAAAAGACATTTTACAAATGTGATATACAAGTAGCAAACAGGAATAGTAGAATGATAAACCTGCAGCGGCCGGTATGCACCAACGTATTGGTTAAGCTATGGGGGAGTTAAATTGAATCACAGTAAGATTGTATTAGCCTTATTGAAAATAATGCATTTAAATTCCAGAACACCCGTACATCACAAATAAACTACTGGGATATTAAATAAACTATATTTAGAAAATAAAATATTTGCATGAAAAAATTACTTTTCGTTTTGCCTTTTTCGTTCTGGGTAATGGCTTGCAATCAAACAAAAGTTGCCGAGGCAAAACCAGATATATTGGCAGCCAACGTGGACAGTACCATCAAACCTTCTGAAGATTTTTTTGCATTTGCCAATGGCAAATGGATCAATAACAATCCTATACCCGATGACCAGGCTGGCTGGGGAATAGGCAACCTGGTGGTAGAAGAAAACCTGAAACGCCTGCGGGAAATTTCAGAGAAAGCCGCTGCCTCCAAAGCTGCTAAAGGCAGCACCGATCAAAAGATCGGTGACTTTTGGAGTACCGCTATGGACAGTGCCGAGATAGAAGCAAACGGATTAAAACCCATTCAACCGCTCCTGGACAAACTGAATGCGGTTACCGACCTGCCTGGCCTCCTACAGGCCACCACCGGTTTTAAGAAAATTGGATCCAACAGTTTCTTTGCAGCATACGTAAGCCAGGACGATAAAAAGAGCGATGAAATGGCTTACATTTTATGGCAGGGTGGTTTGGCATTGCCAGAGCGGGAGTATTATTTTAAAACAGACTCGGCCACCATCAACATCCGCAAAGAATATGTAGCAGTAATAACCGATTTGCTGAGTATGTCTGGGGAAGACAGCACGGTGGCCAGAACAGCGGCAAAAAACATCCTGGCTATGGAAACCAAGCTGGCAGCGGCTTCCCGCAAAATAGAAAATTTGCGTGACCCTTACCGGAATTACAATAAAATAGCCATTGCAGACCTGGGTAAAATGGCTCCAAACATTGACTGGGCTGGTTATCTTAAAAGTATGGACGTTAAGAATATTGATTCTGTAATTGTGGGCCAGCCCGAATTTTTTAAGACATTGAACCAGGTGTTGATAACAACGCCGCTGCCCGATCTGAAGCACTATGTAAAATTTAATCTACTGGCAGATTTGGCCGGGGTACTGCCACAGGCTTACGAGGTACGCACATTTAATTTTATAAAATTATTGACTGGTGCCAAAACGCAAAAGCCCCGCTGGAAAAGAGCCATTGAAATGGAAGAAGGTGCCATGGGGGAAATGCTGGGACAATTGTACGTAAAAGAGTTTTTTAATGAAACAGCTAAGAACCGATATACGGTGATGGTAGAAAATATTCGCACTGCCCTTAAAGAACGCATTGGTAAGTTAGAATGGATGGGAGATAGCACCAAGCAAAAGGCTTACGTAAAATTAGCTGCTATCAAAAGCAAAATTGGTTATCCCGAAAAATGGAAAGATTTTTCTGCGATGGAAATAGGCAGAGAAAGCCTTGCACAGAATTACATGAATGCACGCCTGTGGTGGCACAATTATGAGTACAGCAAATTAGGCAAACCTGTGAATCGTGACGAATGGGGAATATACCCGCAAACGTACAATGCCTACTACAACCCCAGCAACAACGAAATAGTATTGCCGGCCGGGATTTTTACAGTGCCCGGTTATCGTGATGAAGAATTAGACGATGCTATTGTGTATGGTTATGGTGGCGCCAGTACTATTGGCCATGAAATAACACATGGCTTTGATGACTACGGAAGACAGTACGACGACCTAGGCAATTTAAAAAGTTGGTGGACTAAAGCAGATGAGGATGCGTTTACAAAAAGAGCAGACGTTATGGTAAAACAATTCGGCGAGTACGAACCCATTAAAGGATACAAAATAAATGGCAAGGCAACACTGGGTGAAAACATTGCAGACCTCGGTGGCATCTTGCTAGGTATAGAAGCATTTAAAAAAACGGCGCAGTTCAAAGAGCAAAAGACCATCAGCGGCTACACACCCATGCAGCGTTATTTTATGGGGTATGCCTTGGGCTGGTTGGGTCAGTATAGAGAAGAAACACAGCGCAACCGGCTTCTGAGCGATGTGCACAGCCCAGGTAAATACAGGGTGAACGGGCCCTTCGTAAATGTAGATGAATTTTACACGGCTTTCCATATCAAACCCGGCGATAGAATGTATCGTGCCGATAGTTTGCGGGTGAAGATCTGGTAAAACGAACTTTTCCCCTTAGCAGGCCTTAGCTCCGAACTTTTAAGAAGGCTTGGAGCAAAGGTTTTTTTTTGGTCAAAAATGGATTCCCAAATCTTTTATATTATTGAATATTCTTCGTGTGTTTCAAATCAATCAATGCCTATGCACTATTCTTGAAGTTTATGAACCAGATGAGCGAACCTTGTTTGCCACATATATATTTACTATTTTAGCAAAGTCTTGCTAGACTTCTTCTCACTTCATTTTACTTCATACTAAACAGTAGTGCCATGAGTCAAAATAGAAGATACTGGATGAAAAAAATGCTGGCGCTCATAGCCGGCATCGGTTTAGTGAAAGGATCTTTATGGGCATCGCACACTGCAACCCATCGTCAGCACAAAGAAACCTCCAATGATCTCTTTAACCAAAATAACAACAATATGAAACTCGGAGCATTTTCTATGAGCCTAAATGTAAAAGATCTCGCAACTTCTAAAATCTTTTACGAAAACCTCGGCTTTACCGCCTTTGGCGGCAGCATGCAACAAAACTACCTGATCATGAAAAATGAGCGTGCACTTATCGGTCTTTTCCAGGGAATGTTTCCCAACAACATCCTAACTTTTAACCCTGGCTGGGATTACAATGCGCAACCCGTGGATGGCTATGATGATGTGCGCAAAATTCAGGAACAACTAAAAGCCAAGGGGGTAAAATTGGACACAGAGGCAGATGAAAAAACGAGCGGGCCCGCAAGTTTGATGCTTACAGATCCTGACGGTAACATCTTACTGCTTGATCAGCATTTGTAGCCCTGTAAACAGCGCTGACAGCTTGCCTGGAAATTATTGTGTTGCCTAAAGTGGTTAGGGTACGGACCTACTATAAAAGAAAGTAAAATGTTGGAAAAAGGAAAAAGGAAAAAGTGAATACCGAAAAGCGAATGTTGGCCTGGTGGATTAAAATGACTCAATGACAATTGACTATTGAGCATTGAAACAAAAATCTAATCGTCCATCCAAATAGAATTAGCGGCGCTTGCGCTTAGGCAGTTTAGCTGTTTCTTTACATCAACAAAATAACCTTTAATGCATACAGTGTTATGATAGACCTTGAAAATACCAGGAGTTTCAGTGTTGCCCGGCCTGACTTTTCTATTTTTGGCACCGCTGCAGCCTTCGATCTGCTTCCTGAAACGCATCGGGAGCAAATTCTTTTTTTAGATGTGGTTGCCAGTAAATATATCTGGAGTTTTTCCAATGCAGCACATTTGCTCACTGGTGGCTTGTGGGCGCCTTTTGAAAAAAATAATTTCAAAGAGGTTGATGAGTTTAATCAATTTTACGGTACATCAGAAAGCGAACAGTTTTTAAAGAAATGGCTTTATAAGAGAGGCATTGCATTCAACACCTGGGTGTATCTGCTGGAAGAGTCTAACAATCAAGTCATCCTAACGACCTGGAAGATGGTTGTAAAATATGCTGCTGACCTTTTTATCTCGAACGATTTGATGCTGTTTGATAAAACTTTAAACTGGTGTCTTATTTATTTTCATCATAACCAGCTTTTCTTTGGCCGGGGCAATGTATACGATGCTTCGGAAGATGACAAACGAGCGGAGGAACTGAATGAGAGAAAGAAAAATTTTCCGCAATTCAAACATCCTTACTTGTAACACTGGTTACACCCACGTTTTAATTTGGTTTCATGTAATCGGTTCTTACAGCCCTCATAAATTAAAACCCCTGGCTTTCTGGGCCAGGGGTTTCAATTTATATTTACGAAGAGATAAGAGTCTTAATAATTTCTTACCAACATTTCTGTTCTACGATTTTTTGCACGACCTGCGGAAGTGGTATTATCGGCTACGGGTTTTAATTCTCCGTATCCTGCAGATTTCAGGCGGGTTTCAGCAATACCTTTAGAAACGAGGTAGGTTTTTACTGCGCCTGCACGATTGTCTGATAATACCTGGTTGCTTTCTTCAGAACCTTGCGCATCTGTGTGACCGTCAATATCTATCATCAGGCTTTCATCTTCTTTTAGCAAATCAACTACTGCGTCTAACGACTTAAAAGATTTGCCAATCAAATTGTAACTGCCCGTAGCAAAGAACACATTTTTAGCTGCGTAATTTACTTTTTCAATTACTTCTTTGGCAATTACCGGGCAACCCTGGTTGCTGGCAACACCCGCCCTTGTTGGACATTTGTCTATTTCATCGTTCACGCCGTCTCCGTCAGTATCAGGTATGGGGCAACCATCATATTTTGCAAAACCTGCAACGGTTGGGCATTTATCCAACTCATCATTCACGCCATCACCATCGGTATCGGGTATGGGGCAACCCTCATATTTTGCAATACCTGCAACTGTGGGGCATTTGTCATCTGCATCTGCAATGCCATCGCCATCAGTATCCGGGCAACCCTGCAAAGATGCCAGGCCAGCCACATCAGGACATTTGTCATCAGTATCCAACACGCCATCTCCGTCACGATCAACCACTATTGGAACTGGCGGCGGAGGGGGAGTGCCGGGAATACGTTTGCCAAATAATTTGAATTTTGCACCTGCCTGAATTTGCTGGTTGTAGCGGTCAGGATTGTTGGTAGCATTCTCGTCCAATCTTTTTAACCCGTGTACATATTTACCAAACAAGGTTACACGCCCACGAGGAAAGAGTTCGATACCACCCAACACGCCTAGTGAATTGTGTTCAAAGATTGACTCATTGTTAACTGCTACGGGTAGTGTTTTGTCTGATGCCTTTAGCAGAAAATCAGCCTGGCCACCCAGGTTAAAGGCCAGGTACCTGCCTGCATTAAATTTAAAAAATACAGGTACAGATAAGTAAGTTAATTCCTGGTTGTAAGTAGTGCTGTTGCCGGCTTCATACTTAGTACCCATACGTGAATACTGCGCCTGGGCTTCTAGCGAAACAACATTTCCCAGTGGAAAATTTACATATACGCCGGGTGCATATCCCCATTTAAACTTTGTGTCTGTACCAGGTATGTCATCTGCTAACCTGAATTTTGAATAATTAGCTGCTCCCAGTACACCGCCGGAAACTGTGTAGCGGTCTGGTGTTTGTGCAAAACTGCTCGAGACAGCTAATAAAGCCATTGCGGAAAATAATAGTATTCTTTTCATACGGTTGATTTTTTTGTGTGTTCACCACCATTGCAATGGGTGTGCCGAATTTGCTTAAACCATAGTTTACTGATTTATACACAGGGTGTTATGAACTTAAACACCCTTGAATTCTAGAAATAAATACTGCGCAGTTTTTTGTGCAAACGAGTATCTAATTCCCCATGTAGCAGTTTTGCACGCTCTGAAATCAACTGCTTTTCAAAACACTTCTTTACTTGTGTACTGGCTTATATACGGGTTAAACCAGCTGGATGCTCAGCAATCGTTACGGTGAAGTGTAGGCGCAATTAGTTTGTGAGCAACTGCGGGTGTGCTGAACGGGCTTTCTTTTTTGATGAAAATTTGATGCTGGTAGCGCCTCGCTTTTTGTAGGAATTTAGATGCAAGTGCAAAAAGATATTTGTAACGGATCAATGATGCAATGAATGCTACAATAAAAAAAATCTCCGCGAAGGAGATTTTTCAAAAGATCAGATTTACCTGGTCCTTTTCAAAGGATACTGAACTCCGGCTTTAAACAAGGATTGGATTCAGATTCAAAGATCGTCGTTGCTACGTGTGAGCACTGTAGCGAGTGTAAGGATATTTTAGTAGTTATATTTCTATGCAAAGAAAAAGCTATTTGGTCCTGTCATTCAAAAAGTTGTCGTGACAAATTAGATTTTTCCAGGGTTTGCGGTTTGGCTCCAAACATATCGATAGGATCTTAGGTTTAGTAAAATAAACAGATCCCTGTGTTTACCCGCAGAGAGGCAAGTTAGATAATGATTATACGAGAGTTTATCTGAACTTAAACTTTCCTGCAACAAAAGCATGTTACTGCAGCGAGATTGGTTTGCCCGGTGGCATAATCTACCAAATAGCTGTGCATGCTCCGCATCATTTGCAGCATCAAAACATAGGCGATCGGTTGCGAAATTCTCTGCCCTTTTGTTTGAGTTCCATTTGGTATTTTCACCCTTGTAATTACCAGCCCTTACTCATTCCCCAGAGCCAGCTAAACAACCAGTATATTAGTACCACCATACCTGCTATTACCACAAAGAGCAGTAGCAACACAGGTATGATAACCTTCCATGCGGAACCATTGTGGCGCCCTTCCTTATAATGCTGTTCCATTAGTCGGACGTTCCTAAGGTTCGATTTAAACGCTACATCAAACAAGTCGCCCAGGATGGGGATGGAGCCAAACAAAGTATCTATCAACACATTTAAAATCATTCTTGCCAGCACAAATCCACTTGCACCGTTGTGGGCCATCACCCAAATCATATAGCTCGAAATACCAAAGCCTGCAAGATCACCTGCACCTGGTATCAGCCCGACCAGGGCGTCCAGACCAAAGCGTATATCCGTACCCGGTATTTTGAATTTGGCATCCATCAGGTTGGCTACGCTCTTAAGCTTTTTCAAGGCCGGCGGAAGTGCAGAAATTGTTTTCATAGTGTTGTTTGTGCAATAACCTTTAAATAATCGTACCAGTTTTAAACAGTTGCAAATGCTGCCTTTCAGAGATCACTTTCTTCAGCAAAAATAAGGGCATGGAGCAAATTTACTTTGTGAACATGCTCCTTTATGTTTTCTTTAAATCATTTACAGTTCAACAATCAGGATCGCAATCAGATATTTTGGCTGCTGGTTAAACCGGACTTTTGGCATGGCCATCTTTAAAATTAAGCATGAAAGAAAGGAGAGCAACGTTTCATCAAAAAGCAGTATGGCTGCCATTCATTCTTACCATTGGTTCAAAATTTGTAACTTCTCCTGTATGCAGCAATGGAAAAAGAAACTTATTGTTTTAGCCAAGAAATTAGACGACGTGGCCGATGAGCATATTTTGCGGCTGCGCCGCCGGCTTGGCACTGTAGGCGCTATGAACGTAGTGCCCTACAGAACTTATGGCACACCCAACAATGTATATGTAAGGGGACGTGTGCTGGAGGATAAAAATATTTCCGTGTCTGCAGAGGGTGACACCCTATTTAAGAATCTCCTAAATATGTACAAGCGTTTTGAAACGGACGAAGTACCGGGAGCAACTGTGCAACTAAAACTGGCGGGTGAACATCAGCAGGTCGTAAGCGATAAGGAAGGTTATTTTGTTTTTAATGTGACTCCCGTCACGCCACTTATTACCGACGAACTTTACCATAGTTTTCCGCTTGAGTTACTGGAGCCAAAAGCAAGCGGTGACTCCGTGCAAGCTGAAATGATGATTCCTCCTGCTGATGCGGAGTATGGTATCATCAGTGATATTGACGATACCATCATTCGCACGGGTGCTACCAGCTTATTATCTATGGGCAAAACAGTGTTACTTGGCACCGCCCGTACCCGACTGCCTTTTGCAGGTGTGTCTGCTTTTTACAAAGCCCTGCAACTAGGCCGAAACGGGAAACGCAACAATCCATTCTTTTATGTGAGTAGCAGTCCATGGAATTTGTACGACCTCTTGATAGATTTCATGGATCACAATGAGATACCAGCCGGACCACTGCTGCTGCGGGATTTTGGCATTCAAAGCGATTCTTTTACCAGCGGAGATTACCTCAGTCATAAGTTTAAAGAAATAGCGCAAATATTGGATACCTACCCACAACTGAACTTTGTGCTTGCCGGCGACAGTGGCGAGCAGGATCCGCCCATCTACCACGAAGTAGTAAAACAGTATCCGGGTCGCATCATCTGCATCTACATCAGGGATGTGGCGCAAGGCGTTAAAAAGGAAGTAGCCGGGCAGGTAGCATTGGAACTAAGGGAACTTGGGGTTGAGATGATATTAACGGAGCACACAGTGAAAGCTGCGGAGCATGCCGCTAGCTCTGGCTTAATCTTTCAGCAAGAAATACTTGCCATTGTAGAAGATAAGAAGGAAGATACCGGTGAACTGCCCGGCAAGGAAGAAACTGCTGTTTCAGGACCCATGCAAGAGTAGGTGAGCTTCAGCGAATATTCACAACTGGTTGATCACCCACAACTATTTTTTAAAAAATGTTTCGCAAAGCAAGTTACAGCTTTGTGATATTTATGTATGGCCTGCCTTTTTAAAATGCAGCCAAATAAATTCTGCATATGTCCATTAAACAACTTTTATGAAAAAAACTTTGATCGCTTTGCTGCTTTATAAAATTTACACCCTTTTTTTCAAACCAAAGAAAGTGCAACAGCATTTTGAGGAAGTGATCAATACATCAGCGGAGCATACACGGTTGCAAATACCGGAGCATATAAAAAAAACAGTGTATGATTTGTTGAATACAAAAGACGAGCAGCAACCTGGGTACAATAGCCCGCTACACCTTATATTGAACCATCAAGATAGTAAAGTAAACCTGCAAACAGCGCAATGGTTAGCTGCACAACAACAAAAGGACGTTTACCGGGTAAACCTATCCTGCATGGCAAGCAAATACATCGGGGAAACAGAAAAAAATCTAGACAGAATCTTTTACAAAGCGGAGAACAACAATTTTGTCTTACTGTTTGAGGAGGCCGATGCCCTCTTTGGTAAAAGAACGGATGTAAAAGATGCACATGATAAATATGCAAACCTCGAGATAGCTTACTTTAAAAAAAGCATTCGGGCTTTTAAAGGGACCGTTTTATTTAACTGCATCACGCAGGAGTACCGCCAATGGCAGCTTTCCGATTTTGTCAAAACTGTGGAATGAAAGAACTTAGGGGTGTAGTTAGGGGAACAATTCTATAAGGTAATCTTCATTATATCCGCTGGCCTTAAAATCTTCTAATTCTATCCAGGTAGTAATAAAACTGGCGGTAGCTTTTTCAGGTTTGTTGCCGTTGTAGTAAGGAGCTAGCAATTCAGGTTCCCAATCCGTCCAGGCAAAATCTATGGAAGCCCTTACTTTTTCCAGCACCATATATTGTGCAGCTGAGAGGTTATAACTTCCGTGTATTAAATTTTTTATGATACTTTTTTTATAAGACATTTTTCATAGGTTTTTGAAAAAAGGTTATTAGCTTGATGGTTTTTGCCCGTCACAATTGTTCGCAATGCAAATATAAGATGTCAGCCTATTATACAAATAGTAATAACAAAAGTTTAGTTCCGTTTTTTAGATTAGTAAAATCAAATTTAAATTTTTGCAAACAAGTTGCTAAAAGGTGCAAGGTTGTAACTTAGAATTAAACCCACTGTTGCTATAGGCTCACGATAGCTTAATCATTTTGATTTAAGACAAACCCAACAACAATGCTTTTTTGTGTTTGCACCTGCATGGTTCGTTAAGCATTTACTCATAAATAACTACTTTACATTCTCTAAACGGAATGAAATATGATTACCCCATCCCTGCTTGTATACCTTGCTATGATTCTTGTTGCCACTGTTGCATTATTAGTGCTCATCCTAAAAACATCTGGCAAGCACAGACGGTTAAAACCCCTGTCGGGTCTTGGTTTTGTGATGATAGTTGCGGGCATTGTATTGGCGGGCGACCCCATGCTCGGCTATGGCCTAATGTCTATTGGTATACTTATCACAGTTGTGAGTATTCTGAAAGTAAATAAACTGCGTTCCAGGTAGTGCTGGCACTTCGAGGTGCACTTACATGCCCACCAGTTGCTGAAGGGTCTGTGCATTTTGAAAAGCACTACCCATAGTATTATTAAAGTACGCATACACATTCCAGCCATGCTTTTTCCATTCGTTAATTCGATCGGCTTGTTCCTGCAGGTAGGCCATGCCATAGCTGCCACGGTAGTTACCTTCCGGGCCGTGAAATCTCATGTAAAGCGCCCGGGCCTTTTTATTGAAACATGCATTCCTTGCTTTGGGTTGATCATGCATCACCATGGCTGCGCCATATTCATCTAGCAGCTCAAAACTTTCACTTACGTACCAGCTCGTGTTCCTGAATTCCACCGCAATAGGCCAAAGCAGTGCAGTCTCCTGCTGCTGTAGTTTTTCTAAAATGCTTTCAACATGATTGTAATATTCCAAGGTTATTTTGCCGGGGAACTGCAGCAAGAGGCAGCCCTTTTTCTGCCCAACACCTGCTGCAGCTTTTAAAAAATGATGTATATGTGACGTGTCGAACCGTAGCTCCCTGACATGCGAAATTTCACGCCATATTTTTAAAGTGAAACGAAAATCTTCCGGTACGTCCATCGCCCATTTTTCAAAAGTGGCAAGCATAGGTACTTTATAAAAACTACTGTTTACTTCCAGGGAATTGAAAAGGCTGCTGTAATAATGGAGCCTGCTTTTTTCTTTATATGCTTCCGGAAAATTTTGTTTTGTGCCGGGTACTACTATATTGCTGGTGCCTATAAATGAATGTCCCTGGGGTTGCTTTGTCATGTACAGATAGATTCTTTTTGTGTTAAATACACAAATCATGCCCGGCCAAATATTCTAACGGGAAGCTTGCACAAGAAAAAGTTTGGATGATTATTTTGGGCAATCCAGTTTTACTGCAAATTTACTCCAGCTATCGTAGGTATCTATCCTGATGGCCGTTTTGCCTTGTAAAGAGAGCCAGCTAATTTTTATAAATGCAGGATCCTTTTTTGGAATTTTTACTTCGTAATAATAGTAACCGGCCAGGTCTTTATGATCGCAACTTTTTATGAGATGTGCCTTAAAATTCTTCGTGCCAAAAAGGCTGTCGAGGGTGTAGCGGGGTTTAAACTCTTTGCTGGGAGAACTTGATGCTGTGAGAACCGTAACCCATGCGTGGACCCTTTAGCATGATGGTCCATTTTACAGGAACGCCGGCTTGCTGATACCTGCGGCCTTTGATGCTGATATCAGTTGTACCGGTTCTGAAAAAATTGATGCTGGTATCATCGCTCATTTCAATCCTGTCTGCATTCCATTTTACCGGAAATTTTTTTGGCTTGCCCACCGCCCAGTCGCCCACATTTTCGTAGCCGATACTGTCGTACATCAATTTCACCAAAAGGTCGTAAAGTTCTGTTGTGGGCGATTGTGCTTCTACATAGAGACTGCAGCTGGTTAGCGCCAGCTAAAATAGTAGCTTTTTCATCCATATAAATTAGCTATTATCTTAATGTATTCATAGCAGAATCTTGCAGAATTTTGCTATGCTTTCCGGCCGCCTTCGCCATATAGTTCCCTTAAAGACTGAACGCTGTCTTTAAGGGTGCCAGACGCCTCGTCAAAAAAACTGTCTTTGCTTTTCTTTGAGGCTTTGTTGTCAGTTGATTTTTTAATGGTGGAGCGCACTTGTTCCAGCTCATCAAAAAATGCGGGAACCTGCTTTTCATAAAAGTCATTTTCTGCCTCAATGTTTGTAAGCAGTTCTTCATACTCATCTACAATGCTGTAAATTTCTTTCACATTATCGGTGCTGTGCCTGCGGGGAATTCTGTCGAAGAGATCGGTGAGTGACTGCTTTATAGGATTCATCTGTATAAACTAATTGAGCCTTAAAGGTACAAATTGCTACATTGCTATCCTGTTCATTTCAGCTTATAAAGCTTTGGGAGGAAATCTTACATACAGTTTGGATAGGTTTTTGACATATCTACCACACAATCACCTTTAAACCTCACAACATGAAAGAAAACAAATTAGTGTTAGTTGTCTTTGCTGCACTTTGCTTTGCGGGTAGCGCATGCACAGAGCAGAAGAAAAGCAGCCAGGAAGAAATTGAAATCAAGACCATGGACTCTACCTCACAATCTATGAAAGCAACTGCTGATAAATTGGAAGACCAAACAAAAAAAGTGGAAGCCTCTCTTGAAAAACTAGACAACGAATTTTAACCCCTCTAAAAAAATCATATGAAAAAGCAAATTACATTGTATAGTGGCGTGTTATTACTGGCAGCCTCCGTTATTTTATCTGCATCTACCTTGCAGGAAAAAGGAAACAAAAACGCTAAAGAGCGAAAGGAAAATAATGGCAATACCCAGAACAAAAATGGCAAGCCATCCAACGACAAGGTTCAAAGAAATGATCAACCCGGAAAAAATGCCGGCCAGGGAAAAGATAAAAATGGGCAGGGCAAGCCGGATAAAAATGATAAGGTAGATAAGCAGGGCAAACCTTCGAAAGACTTTCGCATGCAGGGGAAGCATTTTTCTAATGAGTATACAATGCTCGGCTACAACTGGACGAGGGATAACTTCAAAGAGCGAAACAGTCTCAGAAAACAGGATAAGGTAACCATTTGTCACAAGTTTGGTAATGGCTCAGAGTCTCCAGTGAATATAAAGGTATCGGGTAATGCAGCTAAAGCGCATTTGAACCATGGCGATGTTATGGGTGATTGCCCTGTGGTAAATGACAACCGTTACAGCGATAAGTACTGGCGCAACAGAACCGATTATTACAACAATCTACAACAAAACCAGGAGCAGGTTTTATACAGTAGTTCTATCTTAGATTACGCAGTGGAACGTCTTGCTGGCTCTCGCTCCCAGCTGGCTATTATGCAAAGTAAAAATATGCCGGTGGCAGACATACAAAGGAAGCAGTTGGTTGTAAATGAGCTGGAAGAAAACGTGTCGGTGCTGGAGCAGTTAATTGGATTGGCAGCAAATGTTGTTGTAAATAAATTGATGTAAGTATTGTTAATGGTAGCTTAGGTACGAAGCCTATGAAATAATATTTTGAAGATATTATGGTGCAAAAAAGCACTTACCGGATCTAAAAATTTGTGCAGTCGTTAGAACTAAATTAGCCATTGTTTAAAAGCAGTGGCTAATTTTAGTAAAATGAAGAAGTCAATTTAACCCAGATTGCAGCTAACCGGACTGTAATAGTCTTATTTGTTGGGTTTCATTTTTTTTAGGTTCCAGTTTGTGTACTACAGATTTTCTTTTGGTGAAGGGCTGGTGCTTTAGTTTTAGGATGTTGTAGATGTTGGTTAGTTTTTCATTGGGTTGGGAGCATCGCCTGGTGATGACTGTTTTATTGTAGGTATTAGTGCCTTCTGTAGTAACTACTTTTTGGGTATTGCCGATCCTTACTATTTCTGACCAAACACTATTAATGCCCTGATTTTTTAATTGGTACCTAACCGTGTTGACCAGCCAATATGCCAATAATCCCAGGTGTAAATGCGCCATGGTTGCTTTATCGCTTTTATGATAAATGGGGCGCAGGTCAAGGTCGGTCTTGAGCGTTCTGAATGTATTTTCTATTTCTCTGATGGTGTTGTATATGTTCCATACAATGACTTCGTCCTGCACATTGAGATTGGTGCGCAAAAAATAAATGCCGAGGTTATTTGTTTTATTCTCATGCTTTGTTTCATCTTTTTGCCAGCCGATATTTGTTGCCAGCCGGGTGGCTTTGTCCTCGCTTACTTCTATGTTGTAATACTGCTGTACCGATGGGTATTTTTCTTTGGCTCTGCCAATGCGCTCGTGCACTTTGTCCAGTTTTTTTATGCCTCCTTTGCGGTGTATAGCAGTGTGTATTTTTTGTAATTCTGTTTCAAACCGCTGTTCAAACTGGCTTTTCATCCCAGTTTCTTTCAATGCTTTTGTTTGGCTCTGTACCTCCAGGTAATAGTCGGTATTTTTTGCGGTAGCCACAGATTTCAGCCGGATAGTTTGTTTTGATTTGGTGTCCATTAATACCATGAGCCGGTCTGGTATTGCCTGGTAGTCTTTTAATTTTGTTCGGCTAACGCAAAGGTATTTGTACCCTCTTTGGGTGATCAGTTCTAAATTTTCATTGGTGGCTATGCCTGCATCCAGCACTATCACTGCTTTATGGCCACAGGTATGTGTGGCAAGTTTTTCTATCATGGCAGATAGTGTTTGGCAATCTGCAATGTTGCCTTCCAGTACAGAAGAGTATTTTATAAATCCTTCGGTGTTTACTACCAATGCAAGTACCACCAGTTTTACATCGTTTCGTTTTTCTTTGCTCCTTCCAAACTTGGCCAGTTTACTATTGCGTTTTTCACCTTCAAAGTAAGTGTTGGTAAGGTCATACAAAATAATCTTGTCTTCTAAATCAAAGAGTTCGTTGGTGCGGTTGGATAAATGTTTTTCCAGCATATCTTTTACTTCATATAAATGCAGGGCACTATCATAGAGCTTGTCTTTTGTAAGCTTGTCCATATCATATCCCGTGAGCTCACACACGGCAGAGTTTTCTTTTATCCAACTCGTAGTTTTTAATTCTGATGCCGGATATGCAGCCCTGCTAATAACTTGTGTGGCAGCTAATGCAGCTTCGTCGTCAGTAAAGCCATTAGCCAACAGTAACTCTGTAAGCTGCAATTTTTGCCAGGTAGTATGGCAAATGTTTTCTGCTCATATCTCTCTTACATTGCTGTGTTGGAGGGTATCGGCATTTACCATTCTGGATAACTTTTCTACCGAATGAATATCAAGTTTTTGAGAGGCTACTATACGCTGCCACAAATCTTCTACATATTTTTTTACTATCGGGTCTTGTTCTTCCTGTTCAAACAGAGGTTGCTTGCGTTCGTATTTTTCAGTTAACTGTTTCTGTATTTTATTGAGCTGTTCGGGTGTGGCATCCTCCATAAAACCAACATTCACAATAGTGCGGTGACATACTCTGTTATCGCCGTTGCGATAACTTTCTACCAGGCGGTAATAACCAATTAGCCTGCCAGTGTCAGGATGCTTACGTATCGTGCTTTTGAAATACAAGCCACAAAGGTCGAACAGCCTAACCAAATACGAACACCCCTTGTGTACTACAAATTGAATTAACGCCTCATGGCTGCAATAAAAAATTTAAACTCGTAGGGGAG
>JBBSJJ010000003.1:0-68231 GCA_038257335.1 Chitinophagales bacterium
ATCTACCCGGCTCCAGATGTCAATGATTTGGTTGTAACGCTCGTTGTTTGTAATGAGACCCATGTTGTAACTGTCCCAAACTTCAGCAACTTCACCTTTTGCATTTTCTACCAACTCACCTTTTACCGCTGGGATAATAAGATCATTGATGTTAAAGGACAATCCACCACGGAATGCCATACGGTACCCGAGTGTTTTAATATCATCCAGGAATCTTGCTGTAATAGGAACACTGGTCCATTTGATAATGTCACCGATGATTTCACGCAATGCTTTCTTGGTAAGTAAAGCATTGATGAATCCTACTTCTTTTGGAACAAACTGGTTGAAGATTACTCTACCAACAGTTGTTTCAATTAATTTGAAAGTAAGGGTACCATCGTTGTTACGGTAGTTGGCCTTTACTCTTATGTTAGCATGAAGATCAATTTGTTTTTCATTGTAAGCAATGATCACTTCTTCTGCAGAATAAAAAGCTTTGCCCTCGCCTTTTACGATTTCGTCGCCAACTGTTTTCTTCCCCTTGGTAATGTAATACAAACCGAGCACCATATCCTGGGAAGGAAGGGTGATAGGCGTACCATTCTGTGGGTTCAAAATGTTGTGAGAAGAAAGCATTAGCAACTGGGCTTCTACAATAGCTGCATTGCTCAATGGAACGTGAACGGCCATCTGATCACCATCGAAATCCGCATTGAAGGCCGTGGTAACCAAAGGATGCAATTGTATTGCTTTACCTTCAATCAATTTTGGCTGAAACGCCTGGATTGACAAACGGTGAAGTGTTGGAGCCCTGTTCAACATTACAGGGTGACCTTTTAATATATTTTCTAAGATATCCCAGATGATCGCCTCTTTCTTGTCTACAAGTTTGCGGGCAGATTTTACTGTTTTAACGATACCTCTTTCAATCAGTTTGCGAATAATAAATGGCTTAAACAATTCTGCTGCCATATCTTTTGGTAAACCACACTCATGCATCTTCAACTCGGGCCCTACCACAATTACAGAACGACCTGAATAATCTACACGCTTACCCAACAGGTTCTGACGGAAACGACCTTGCTTACCTTTCAATACATCACTCAAAGATTTCAAAGCACGTCCACCTTCTGCTTTTACAGCATTAGATTTACGGCTGTTGTCAAACAAAGAATCGATCGCTTCCTGCAACATCCTTTTTTCATTCCTAAGAATTACTTCAGGTGCTTTAATTTCCAATAATCTTTTCAAACGGTTGTTACGAATAATAACCCTGCGATAAAGATCATTCAGATCGGAAGAAGCAAAACGACCACCATCTAATGGAACCAACGGACGCAGTTCTGGTGGAATAACGGGGATGTATTGCATTACCATCCACTCCGGACGGTTGTTGATTCTTGTATTAGCATCACGGAAGCTCTCTACAACGCTTAGACGCTTTAAGGCATCTGCTTTACGCTGCTGAGAAGTTTCGTTGGCTGCAGCATGGCGAAGATCAAAACTAAGTTGATCAAGGTCCAGCCTTTCCAACATTGCATGAACTGCTTCTGCACCCATCTTAGCGATGAATTTTTCCGGATCTTCATCAGGAAGCATTTGGTTTTCTTTTGGAAGGGTATCCAAAATATCCAGGTATTCTTCCTCTGTTAAAAGATCAGAATAATTCTGGCCTTTGTCTGCACGCATACCTGCTTGTATAACCACGAAACGCTCATAGTAAACGATGGTTTCTAATTTCTTAGAACTCATGCCCAGCAGGTAACCAATTTTATTTGGCAAAGATTTAAAATACCAGATATGTACTACAGGCACCACCAATTTGATGTGACCCATTCTTTCACGACGAACTTTCTTTTCTGTTACTTCCACACCACAACGATCGCACACAATACCCTTGTAACGGATACGCTTGTATTTTCCGCAAGCACACTCATAATCTTTCACTGGCCCAAAAATTCTTTCGCAAAACAAACCATCTCTTTCAGGCTTGTAAGTACGGTAGTTGATGGTTTCCGGCTTTAACACTTCACCATAGCTTCTTTCAAGGATGCTATCCGGTGAAGCCAAACCAATAGTGATTTGAGAAAATGTTGGCCTCGGACGGTTTTCTTTTTTGAATGCCATATTTGTATTTGATGGCCTCCCTAAATCCCTCCGAAGGAGGGACTTTGAAGACTCTGTTTAATTTTAAAATCGTTTGTTACTCCAACGCTGGCTTTCCGCTCTCCCTCTCCTTTGGAGAGGGGTTGGGGTGAGGCCTTTACTCGAATTTCAGATCAAGACCCAAACCTCTCAGCTCATGCACCAATACATTGAATGATTCCGGAATACCTGGCCTTGGTATGTTGTCGCCTTTTACGATGGCTTCATAGGTTTTAGCCCTTCCGATGATATCATCCGATTTAAGGGTAAGCAATTCCTGCAGGATGTTAGATGCACCATATGCTTCCAGTGCCCAAACCTCCATCTCACCAAAACGCTGACCACCAAACTGGGCTTTACCACCCAAAGGTTGTTGTGTAATGAGAGAGTATGGCCCGATGGAACGTGCGTGCATTTTATCATCCACCATGTGGTGAAGTTTGATCATGTAAATGATACCTACGGTTGCTTTCTGATCAAAACGATCGCCGGTTTCGCCATCATACAAATAAGTATGTCCAAATTTAGGAAGACCAGCTTCGTTGATTTTTTCGTCAATTTCTTCTACACTTGCACCGTCAAAAATCGGGGTTGCAAAGCGAACACCTAATTTTTCACCAGCCCAGCCCAGTACAGTTTCATATATCTGTCCAAGGTTCATACGACTAGGTACACCCAATGGATTCAATACGATATCTACCGGTGTTCCATCTTCCAGGAACGGCATATCTTCATGACGAACGATTTTGGCAACAATACCTTTATTACCATGGCGACCCGCCATTTTATCACCCACTTTTAGCTTACGCTTTACAGCCATGTAAACTTTGGCAAGTTTCAATACACCTGCTGGTAACTCGTCACCAATAGAGATGTTGAATTTCTCTCTTTTGTAACGGCCTAACTCTTCATTGTACTTAATGTTATAGTTGTGCAACAAGGTATTGATATGATCATCGGTTTTTTCATCGCCGCTCCAGCCAAGTGGATTAACGTTTACGTAATCGATGTTTGCCAAATTCTTAGCAGTAAACTTCACACCCTTGCTAATCATCACTTCGCCAAAGTTGTTGGTAACACCCTGGCTCGTCTTTTCTTTCAAGAGACTTTGCAGTTTTTGCTGCAACAGTTCCATGATGATTTCTTCGTTGGTTTCGTGTGTTTTTTCAATTTTTTCCAGCTGAGCTTTCTCTCTCACTTTAGCGTTCTTATCTTTCTTTGCACGCTGGAATAATTTTTTGTTGATCACCACACCTTCGGTACCACTTGGTGCTTTTAGGGAGGCATCTTTTGCATCACCAGCTTTGTCTCCAAAGATGGCACGCAATAATTTCTCTTCTGGTGTAGGATCGCTCTCACCTTTTGGAGTTATTTTACCAATGATAATATCACCTTCTTTGATGGTAGCACCTATGCGGATAATACCATTCTGATCCAGGTCTTTGGTAGCTTCTTCACTTACGTTCGGAATGTCTGGTGTTAGTTCTTCTTCACCCAATTTAGTATCACGAACTTCGGTCTCAAACTCACTGATGTGAATTGAAGTAAACCAATCGTCTTTTACTACTTTTTCAGAAATTACAATCGCATCCTCAAAGTTGTAACCTTTCCATGGCATAAAAGCCACTTTCAAGTTGCGACCCAGTGCCAGTTCTCCACCTTTGGTCGCATAACCTTCGGTTAGGAAATCACCTTCAGAAACTTTCTGACCTTTCACCACTGCAGGGCGCAGGTTGATGGTTGTTTCCTGGTTGGTACGAACGAACTTGGTTAATTTATAAATTGTAAGATCGTCTTCGAAACTTACCAATTGTTGTGTTTCACTTCTTTTGTAACGAACATGAATTTCGTTGGCATCTACATATTCTACCACACCATCTCCGTCGGAGTGAATCTGAATCCGTGCATCACGAGCAGCTTTACCTTCCAGGCCTGTTCCTACAATCGGAACTTCCGGACGTAATAATGGTACAGCCTGGCGTTGCATGTTAGATCCCATCAAAGCACGGTTGGCATCATCATGCTCCAGGAACGGAATGAGTGATGCACTCAAACCAACAATTTGGTTGGGAGCCACATCCATGTATTCTACCTCTGTTTTATCTAAAATCGGGAAATCACCTGTTTGACGGGATTTGATCTGGTCTTCTATGAAATTTCCTTTTTCATCTATGTCGATGTTTGCCTGGGCAATTTTTGCGGTATCTTCTTCTTCTGCACTTAGGAAAGTAATCTTCTTCATATCAACTCTACCTTCAGTTACCTTACGGTAAGGAGTTTCAATAAAGCCCATGTCATTGATCTTGGCATGCACACAAAGTGTAGATATCAAACCAATGTTTGGTCCTTCCGGAGTTTCAATAGTACACAAACGGCCATAATGAGAATAGTGAACGTCACGTACTTCAAAACCCGCCCTCTCACGACTCAAACCTCCTGGCCCAAGTGCGGAGATACGACGCTTATGCGTTATCTCACTTAGTGGATTGGTTTGATCAAGGAACTGGCTCAATTGAGATGTTCCAAAAAAGGAATTGATAACAGAAGAAAGTGTTCTTGCATTGATCAGATCAACAGGGGTAAATACCTCGTTGTCACGAACGTTCATTCTTTCACGAATGGTACGGGCCATACGGGCCAAACCGACACCAAACTGAGCATACAACTGCTCTCCCACGGTACGCACACGACGGTTACTAAGGTGATCAATGTCATCTACTTCACTTTTACCATTGGTTAATTGTACCAGGGTTTTAATGATGGCGATGATATCGTCTTTAGTCAATACTTTTTTCTCGATAGGGAAATTCAATCCAAGGCGACGGTTGATCTTGTAACGACCAACTTCACCAAGGTCATATCTCTTATCGGAGAAGAATAATTTATCAATGATACCACGGGCAGTCTCATCATCCGGAGCATCTGCACCACGCAGTTGCTTGTAGATGTGTTGAACTGCTTCCAGCTCACTGTTAGATGTATCTTTATTTAAGGTATTGTAGATGATGGCATAATCACCGCTCACTTCTTCTTTTTGAATGAAGACGCTCTTTACTTCCATCTCCATGATCATAGCAATATTAGAATCATCTAAAATGCTATCTCTTTCCAGGATGATTTCGTTTCTTTCTATAGAAACAACTTCACCGGTATCTTCATCTACAAAGTCTTCTACCCAAGTACGAAGTACACGGGCAGCGAGGCGTTTACCAATATGTTTTTCTAAACTTTTGCGATCTGTCTTAACCTCATCAGCCATACCAAACAGCTCAAGGATATCCTTATCTGTTTCAAAACCGATAGAACGTAATAAGGTAGTAACAGGGAATTTTTTCTTACGATCGATGTAAGCAAACATCACGTTGTTGATGTCCGTTGCAAACTCCATCCAGGCTCCTTTGAAAGGAATTACCCTGGCAGAGTAGATCTTGGTTCCGTTCGGGTGAACAGACTGACCAAAGAATACACCGGGTGAGCGATGTAACTGGCTTACTACAACCCTCTCTGCACCGTTAATTACGAAAGTACCACGAGGAGTCATGTACGGAATGTTTCCTAAGAATACATCCTGTACAATGGTTTGAAAATCCACATGCTCTTCATCGTTACAACTTAGGCGCAGCTTCGCTTTCAGCGGAACGGCATAAGTTAATCCTCTTTCGATACACTCATCAATAGAGTAACGTGGGGGATCTACGAAGTAGTCTAGAAATTCCAGTACGAAAATGTTGCGTGTGTCTGTAATAGGAAAGTTTTCCTTAAACACACGGAACAGACCCTCAACGTTACGTTTATCGGGTGTTGTTTCTAACTGAAAAAAATCTTTGAACGACTGAATCTGGATTCCGAGTAAATCGGGTTGCTCTGCTATCAGTTCAACTTTTCCGAAATTGATACGTTTAGCAGCGGTTGATTTTGTTGCAGACATATTGTAAATAAAACGTTTTAGTGTGCGTGGGCCTTCAATTGAGCGTGGATTGGATTCAAATAATGCCACTAACCCGAAATTAAAGGAGGGCAAAGGTAGGAAATAAATTTTATAAATAAGAAGCCATCGAGAGAATTTTGACTCATTTGGTAGGATTTTTGTTGTTTTGGCAATCCACTATCATATACATCTTTTTATTTATAGCCTGTGATGATATCAAAATGTAAAAACTGCCGGTTTTATAGTGCTTCTTCTTCATTTAAACTTAACATCCTTTAATTTAATCTTAACAGCCGGCACAACTGTTTAGTTGTATGATTTACAAAGAAAGCAATTTGTTTCGCATCGAAACTTTGATAAAAGAGTGATGTTTTTCTTCATTCCCTGATAATAGGCTTTAGCGGTTGTTTAGCTTTACCAATGCTGTGAATCCACGGGCGCCATCCTGGTAATAAGGCATCAAGGTATAATTACGGAACTGCTTTCTTTTATGAAAATGTGGTACGAGTATGCCTGATAAAACTCCCAGGGGAATGCCCGTCATTACATCTGTAATAAAATGTTGGCCGGCTTGAATTCTCAAGATGCCCGTTGCAAGGCTTGCCGCACCAGCGGCCGAATACAGTATCCATTTATTTTTCATCTCCGGGTGATAGTCGCTGTACACTTTGGCCATAAAAAAAGTGGAAGTGGCTACCACTGCAGGATGCCCCGCGGGGAAAGAGTTGCGGGAACCGCCGCCTGTTCTGGAACTAATTAGCAGGTCAGAGTTATAAGCATAGGGTCGAAAACGACTCACAATCATAGAAGCACTTGTATAGACGGTTCCCGTTATAGCCATGGCTTCGAGGTACAACAAACCTACCCTGGGCGCATCTTTCCTTATCTTTTTATCCAACAACAACAACAGTGGTGCGGGCATTGAACCATAAAATAAACGATCACTTGCATTCTTGGCTTTCTCTGAATAATTTTTGGTGATGGGCCTGTCCAGGGAGTTTAAATCTGCCGGGTCGAGGGCGAGAATTTCTGCGTCTGGCACCCTGTCTCTACCATATATTTTTGTAAATGCAAATAAGGTCCACCCAACGCCACCCACCGTAAGCGGTATATCAACTCCATATTTCATTTTATAAATGCTCGCGGGCTTTGTTTCAATATTATTTTCAAGGGCAACAGTATCTGTTTGTTGAGCAAAAGAAACACCAGTATACAAGACGGATACTGATATCAGAGTAAATAATTTCATAGTACTTTTATTTCCATGAATTATTCAATTATTATTCCAATAGCATAAATGAAGGCGTGTGCCAGTGGTGATTTAGCGCTTGGGGAAATAAATCCGCTTATTGAACAAAAATTACTAATGTAATCCAACGATGGGTGTAGGGTGTTTGTACACCCATTATTCTGATAGCGTAAGAAGGCTGGGGAAAATTGCAGTGACGAATGGGGCATTCCTGAAGACTACAAATGAAAAGTCCCCAAAAATTTCGGGGACTTTTTTATTTATTTAAGTGAAACTTAAGCTATCTCAACATCAGCACCTGCATCAGTCAATTTAGTTTTAAGTTCTTCAGCTGTTGCTTTATCAACACCTTCTTTAACTGGCTTTGGAGCGCCATCAACTAAATCTTTAGCTTCTTTCAAACCTAAACCTGTAAGGTCTTTAACGATTTTTACAACCGCAAGTTTGTTAGGACCTGCTGCTTTCAAAATAACGTCGAAAGCTGTTTTTTCTTCAGCTGCTGCCGGGCCATCGCCACCTGCGCTAACTACTACTGCAGCTGCGGCTGGTTCGATACCGTATTCTGATTTTAAGAATTCAGCTAATTCCTGAACTTCTTTTACTGTTAAGCCTACTAAGCTTTCTGCTAATACTTTTACGTCTGCCATTTTGTTTACATTTTTTCCGCCTTCATTGTTTGTGACTCCGGCGGGAGTTTAAAAAAATTGTTTTTTTCCCCAACCCCTAAAGGGGCTATGATTGAGGCTATAGTTTAAAATGAACTATCAAAAATTAAAGTCCTTAAAGTCCTTTAGGGACTTTATGAATTTACTCTGGTTTAGCTTCTTCTGCTGCAGGAGCATCTGTTGCTGGTGTTTGTGCTGATGGAGCTTCTGCCGCAGGTGTTTCCGCTGCCGGAGCTTCTGTTGCTGCTTCTGCTACCGGCGCCTCGACTGCTGGCGTTGCTTCCGCTGCAGGAGTTTCCGTAGCTTCTTCTGCCTTTGCTGCATCTTTGTTTTGCAATGCACCCAACACACGTTGAATAGGAGCTTGCAGTAAACCAATTACTTCACCAATCAATTCATTCTTAGTTTTGATCTGGGTAAGTGCTTTTAATTGGTTATCGCCAACAAATACATCACCATTTATAAAAGCCGCTTTCAACACAGGCCTTTCGTTGTTGTTTGCTTTACGGAAACCGCTGATGATTACAGCGGGATCTTTTGGATTTTCGCTGAACAATAATGCTGTTACCTTGTGCAAAGAATCGTACACGCCTGCATATTTTTCTGCATCCAGACTTTCTAATGCTTTTTTGATCAAAGTGTTTTTAGCCACTTTCATTTCTACCTGCTTGTCAAAGCAATGCCTGCGCAAGTTGGTAACCTGGGCCACTGTTAAACTTTCGGTATCAGTAATGTAGAAATTGCTGTATTGAGCGAACTTGCCTTTCAGCAAATCGATCACCTCATTTTTTTCCTGTTTTGTCATTTCAATTATTTTAATCGCTCCAGACGTTCCTCCCCTTCGGGGAGGTTAGGTGGGGCTTTAGTTTAGAACAGATTTTGTGTCAACCATAATGCCTGGGCTCATAGAGCTAGCCATACTCAAACCTCTTAGGTAAGTTCCTTTAGAAGTAGAGGGTTTTAATTTGATGATGGCGTTGATAAACTCCTGGCCATTTTCTGCTAATTTTTCGGGTGCAAAACTTACACGGCCGATAGAAGCATGAATGATACCTACCTTATCAACTTTAAATGCAATTTTACCACCTTTCAAATCTTTAACAGCACCAGCAACGTCGTTTGTTACCGTTCCTGTTTTAGGATTCGGCATCAGGTTACGTGGGCCTAAAATTTTACCCAGCTTACCTAATTTAGGCATCACAGATGGAGTGGCCACAATTACATCAATGTCTGTCCAACCACCTTCGATCTTCGTAATAAATTCGTCCAATCCTACAAAATCGGCACCAGCTGCAGTAGCTTCTGCTTCTTTATCGGGGTTGCACAAAACCAATACTTTTTTGGTTTTACCAGTACCGTGTGGCAATGAAACAGTTCCACGAATGGCCTGGTCTGCTTTCTTAGGATCTACTCCTAATTTAACATGCAGGTCTACAGAACTGTCAAATTTGGTTGTGTTTATTTCTTTCACCAATGCTGAGGCTTCTTTAAGCGTATAAGCTTTGTTGGCGTCAACCTTAGTATTTGCTACTTTTCTTTTTTTAGTAATCATTTCAATTATATATTAAGCCTGCCTAACGGCAGACAAGGTTGACGATTAATTTTTTTCCCAGGGTGCAGCACCATCTACGGTTAAACCCATGCTACGTGCAGTACCTGCTATCATTCTCATAGCACTTTCGATACTGAAGGCATTCAGATCTACCATTTTATCTTTGGCGATTTCTTCTACCTGATCCCATGAAACCTTACCAACCTTTACACGGTTTGGTTCCTTACTACCTTTTTGAATTTTGGCAGCTTCCATTAACTGTACTGGGGCCGGTGGAGTTTTAATAACAAATTCAAATGATTTGTCTGCATACACAGTGATCAACACTGGTAATATTTTGCCGGGTTTATCCTGGGTTCTTGCATTGAATTGCTTACAGAACTCCATGATGTTTACACCTTTAGAACCCAGAGCAGGTCCGATTGGTGGTGCCGGATTGGCTTGTCCTCCTTTACATTGGAGTTTGACATAGCCGGTGATTTCTTTTGCCATTTTTTAAATGTTTTTGGTGATAACGTCCCGGGTTATCCGGAACTCCCAGATTTCTTCCAAAAGAAGAAATATTCCATAAAGAACTAATTGGGGCGGCAAAAGTAGGAATTTATTTTGGAATTCGCTTCAAGATTTTAAACTATTTGGTGCCGTATAGAAAAATTAATCTATTTGTCAAGGTAGTCCTGGAAAGCCGCCTGTTGAATGGCTTTACCAAAAAAAATATCCTGGTCAGTTACCGGTCCTACCTTACTGATAGGCCTTTTGCCCACGTTGTCGAAAACGAGCTGTCTACCTGGCTGTATGAGCCCAAAGCCGTTGTTAAAGGTAAAAAGCGCCCAGGGAATTTTGGTACTGTCTAATAGGTTCCTGCTCCATTTGAAAGAAGTGGCGGGCATGTTTAGTTGGTTGAGTAAAGTGGCAGCAACATCTGTTTGCGAACCTATTTGATCAATAAGATGGCCTGGAAACTGTAAAGCCCCGCCTAATAACAAGAACGGAATTTTAAAATCATCCTCCTTGTTGGCCGCCTTTGGCAGGCGGTGGCCATGATCTGCCACTATAACAATCAGCGTATTTTTCCACCAGGATTGGCTACGGGCAAAGTCTACAAAGCTGTTCACTATAGAATCGGTATAATGTAAAGAACTGAGGAATTTGGAAGCATCATCAGCATCCCGCAGAATGGGTGCCGAAGGAATTTCATAGGGTTCGTGGCTGCTGAGTGTGAGCCAGGTGCTAAAAAATGGTTGAGGCATTTGCTCAAGATCCTGCTTTAGCCGTTGCATCACAACAGCATCATGGGCACCCCATTTAGAGTTTTTTTCTTTGCTCTCAAAATCATTCTCAGTTACGAACCGGTTAAAGCCTCCTTGCAACAGGTAAGCCTTCATATTTGCAAACTCCAGCTCGCCGCCATAATGAAAAGATGTTTCATAACCCGCCCCTTTAACCAGTTTGCTCAGCATCGGTAGTTTCGCAGCTTTGGTAGGCTCCTTTATAATAGAGGTTGTTGGTTGGGCCGGGTAGCCACTCAAGATGCCTACTATACCTTTATCTGTACGATCGCCGGTTGCATATATATTAGAAAAATACAGCCCTTCTTTTTTCAGTTTATTAAAGCCAGGAGTAATCTCCTTGCCTGATACATTCAGGCCAATGGCCTTTGCAGTAAAGCTTTCCCAAATGATGATGATCACATTATGCTTGAATGTATCTGCAACATCAGGCAATGATGAACTGCTGGCACTAATGGCCAAAAGACTGTCCACAACTTTATTGACCAAACCAGTATCCGCAACCACAAATGGATTGACAGAATTATCAGCTCGTCGACTTACGGATCGTAAGAGGTTCCACGTTGCATTAAGCGCCGCCTGGTTGGCAAAATTATTTTGTGAAAAGTATACGCTACTTTGGTTGAGGGGTGCCAGTTGAATACCTCCTCTTATGGGCAGGATAAAGCTGACTGTTAGAACCACCACAAAGACAAAAGACAAAAGTTTATTCCTCCGAGTCTGCAACAAATGGGCCCATCGCCTGATTAATTTCCCGCAAAAAGTAAATAATAAAACATAACCCAGCAGGAACCCAATGAGAATTGCGAAAATGGGCAAATTGCTGATGGATGCCCAGACTTCTTTAGGGTTGGTCAAATATTTCAGCGCTGTGCTATCTATCCGGAAACCCCAGGCACGAAACAGGCCTATGTCAGCAATTATTATAATTAAAATCAGGAAAAGAACGAAGGCTGTGTAAAGCAGGTAAACCATGGAGTTTCTCAGCGATATAAGGAAAACTGATAACATCACAAAAATGCAGACGGGCAATGTTATATAGGCTGCAGTAGATAAATCCATTCGCAGGCCGTACCAAAGAGATAAGAAGGATTCACCCCAACCACTTGCCTTTACAGCCGTAAAATTTGCAGCAAGAAAAAGTAGCCGGGCAGCTTCAAAAAGGATAACCCAACAAAGCCAATATTTTAGGATAAAGCAAATCCTTGTAAACATAGTATTAATTGAAAGGATGACTGACCGCTGCTTTTGTTCTATAAAAAAACCCCATCTTTTGAAGATGAGGCTTTTTTAAGAATTAATTCTTTTTTAGAGAACTTTTATACCAGTTGCCTGGAAAACAACTTCCTTTTTGGGTTCTTTTATTTGGTCGATTTCTTTCTGTGATTTGCCTGCATCTTCTGCAAAATGGCGAAGTTGTTCTACAGATGTTTCTTTAAAAGTAGCAACACCTTCTGCAACAATTGTTTTACCCTCTAAAGCTACGGGTACTAAAAAAGCATGGTCTTTCATTTTTACCAGCATAGAACCGGTTTTCGTTTCCACACGAATCCAACAACCTTCTGCTTTACAAACCTCCGTAACCTTCCCCGTCACTTTTACCTCCTTAGTTTGTCCAGCCTGTGTCAGGTTTTCAGCCAACAAATCGGCAGATACCGCACCCTCTTCTGAAACATGGGTACCAAAAACAGACCCTTTATCGGCAGCTACTTTTGGGGGTTGTGCCATTAATGAGGCAAAAAACAAACAAAGCGTTAATGACAAAATGATCTTTTTCATAATTTCTAAATGAAGTATGACGATTAAATTATTTTCTCTACCTGCATATAACTTAACTCAACCGGAGTTGCACGACCAAAAATTTTAACCTGCACTTTCAATTTCTTTTTCTCGTCGCTCACTTCCTCAATAACACCATTAAAGTCATTGAATGGGCCGTCAATAATTTTGATGGTTTCACCAATGATGAAAGGCTCGCTCATGGTTACACCGCCAATGTCCGACATTTCATCAACTTTGCCAAGCATCTTATTTACCTCTGCTTTACGCAAGGAAATAATATTGCCTTTTGATCCTTTACCATCGGTTAAGAAGTGCATTACATTACTGATGTTGCTTACGTGCTGAATGATATCATCCGTAAGTTTTCCATCTTCCACTTCCATCATTATGTAGCCAGGATAAAAGTTCCTTTCACGCATCACCTTCTTACCATTCAAAACCTTGTAAACTTTTTCTACTGGTAAAAAAATTTGCTTGATGATTTTGTCCCAACCATTGCGTACTATATCCTTATCCAGGTATTCTTTTATTTTACGCTCTTTGCCACTTACTACCCGCAGTACATACCACCTTCCATCTTTTTCAGATTTAGGAGCATCTGTTGTTATTGGTTCAGTCATAATATTAAGCAAATAGAGAATAAATAAATTTCATAGATCCGTTGGCAATAAAATCCATCAATGCTACAATTGAAGTAATGAAAATTGTAGCTCCCAACACAATCATGGTAGATTGTTGAAGCTGCGCCCATTTAGGCCAACTCACTTTCTCAGTTAATTCTTTATAAGAATCTCTAATGAAGGCCGTTAGTTTATTCATAATTATTAATGTTTTAAGGGTTCAAGAGGTTCCAAAAGTTTCAGTGGATTAACACCTCAAACTTTTGGAACTTTTTAAACCTGTGTACCATTTGGTAGCACGGGCACTAGGATTCGAACCCAGATCAAGGGTGTTGGAGACCCGTATGCTAGCCGTTGCACCATGCCCGCAAAATAAGATGCCCCTAAATCGCCTAAAGGGGACTTTCGAAGTTTGCAATGATTTAAAGAACATTTAAAAGCGAAGTACTCAAGCTTGCAGCCTAAGTACTTCGCAAATCTATGTAAAGTTTCCTTAAGTCCCCTTTAGGGGATTTAGGGGCTTTTTTTATTTTAAGATTTCAGTTACCTGACCAGCACCTACGGTACGGCCACCTTCACGAATCGCAAACTTCAAACCTTTTTCCATTGCGATTGGCTGAATCAACTTAACAGTTAGGTTGGTGTTATCACCAGGCATAACCATTTCAGTTCCTTCATTCAAAGTAACTTCTCCTGTTACATCCGTAGTACGGAAGTAAAACTGAGGACGATACTTGTTAAAGAATGGAGTATGACGACCACCTTCTTCTTTGCTAAGGACGTAAACTTCACCTTTGAATTCAGTATGTGGAGTGATAGAACCTGGCTTGCAAAGAACCATACCACGACGGATTTGAGTTTTCTCAATACCACGCAATAAAAGACCTGCATTATCACCAGCTTCACCTTCGTCCAATAATTTTTTGAACATCTCAACACCAGTACAAACCGAAGGAAGAGATTTTTCCATCAAACCAACGATTTCAACGGCTTCCCCAACTTTAATACGACCTCTTTCGATACGACCGGTTGCAACAGTACCACGACCAGTGATAGAGAATACATCCTCAACACTCATAAGGAATGGAAGATCTACTAACCTTGGAGGCAATGGAATGTAACTATCAACAGCGTCCATCAACTCGTTCACTTTAGCTACCCATTTTTCTTCGCCAGCCAATGCGCCGGTTGCAGAACCCTGAATGATTGGAGTGTTATCACCATCAAAACCATATGAAGTCAACAACTCACGAATTTCCATTTCCACGAGTTCCAGTAATTCCGGATCATCAACCAAATCAACTTTATTCATAAAAACAACGATCTGAGGTACACCTACCTGGCGTGCCAACAAGATGTGTTCTTTTGTTTGTGGCATAGGACCATCCGTAGCTGCAACTACAAGGATAGCACCATCCATTTGAGCAGCACCGGTGATCATGTTCTTTACATAATCGGCGTGACCCGGACAGTCAACGTGTGCGTAGTGACGGGCATCAGTTGCGTACTCAACGTGAGCTGTATTAATTGTAATACCCCTTTCTTTTTCTTCAGGAGCACCATCAATATCATCGTAATTTTTTTTCTCCGCTAAACCTCTTTTTGACAAAACATCGGTTATAGCGGCTGTAAGTGTTGTTTTACCATGATCTACGTGACCGATGGTACCAACGTTAAGATGGGGCTTATCCCTCTTGAATGATTCTTTTGCCATTGTTTAATTTTTAATATTTGTTTTGAAAAATGGTTTTGTTTTAGAGTCCTAATACCATCGACTTTTACTTTTTAGTACAAAACCCTTGTACTAAAGATTCGTTCTAATCTAGTTTTTAGAGTAACCTTAAACTAAAAAAGAGCCATCAGTGAGAATCGAACTCACGACCCCTTCCCTACCAAGGAAGTGCTCTACCCCTGAGCTACGACGGCTTTTGTCAAAATAGATGACAGTTGACCGTTGTGAGTTGACAGAGGCATTGCTGTCATCTGTCATCTTTCTTGCTGACAACTTTACCTGAGCGGAAGACCGGGCTCGAACCGGCCACCTGAAGCTTGGAAGGCTACCGCTCTACCAAATGAGCTACTTCCGCTAATTACGAATTATGATTTTTGATGTATGATTCATGAAATGCCTCCTATTAGGACACCATGTACTAAGCCTGAAATCAAAAATCACAAATCAAAGAACTAAACAATCATCAAATTACCAAATTGGCAAATCATCAAATTATTTTTGTGGGCAGAGTAGGTTTCGAACCTACGTACTCCGAAGAGAACAGATTTACAGTCTGTCGCCTTTAACCACTCGGCCATCTGCCCAAAAATTAAAATACAGAGCCGAAAACTGGAGTCGAACCAGCGACCTACTGATTACAAATCAGTTGCTCTACCAACTGAGCTATTTCGGCAATTCTATTTAAGCGAGGGCAATAATATTGAAATTTAAGGATGAAACATCACTCTAATTTAAATTCTTCGTGCACCAACCCTTAAAATATAAAAGAACTTTCCCGCAAAATCCTGTACAGTTGTGTACCCTTTTTTTTGGGAAGGCAAAGGTAAGTGAAAATGATTAATACAAAAACTTTGCAAAAGAATTTTTTTGAGTTTTTTTAAAACGTCAACAAACAAAAAAAATCCTGTCTTTACAAAGGCAGGATATATCCGTTCAACACGCTGTTAAATCAGGCTGCGAGTTTTTCTTTTTTTCGTTTTATCTGCGTGATCACTGCATCCATTGCTTCATCAAAACTTTCTTCAAAAGACTTACAGGAATGTTTTACAAAAAATTCATGCCGGGGTACAATTACCTTTATCTCTGCAATTTTATCTTTTATGTTGTGTACAACATTATCAAGTTTTAAGTACACATCTACTTTGGTGATGCCGTCATGAAATTGAGACAACTTCGATATTTTTTTTTCTATGTAAGATATTAATTTGGAATCTGCATCAAAATGCACAGTTTGAATGTTTACGTTCATAATACTCTTAATTTAAAAGTGAAAGAATAAATCTGTTTAAGTAACATTTAATACATAGGCAAGAGTTGTTTTTTAGAGGTGATTGCAATCGCTTTTATGCAGGATAAAGTTACCAATACCCACGGGTAATACAAAATAAAAAAACACTTGTAAAAACCGTTTTAATCAGGCTTTTGGGTGCGCCTTTTTATGGGCATCTTTCAACTTTTCTATACTATTGTGGGTATATATTTGGGTAGCGGCCAGGCTGCTGTGGCCCATCAATTCTTTAATGGCATTGATGTCGGCGCCATTGTTGGTGAGATGTGTAGCAAAGCTATGGCGCAGGATGTGGGGACTTTTCTTTTCGATAGTGGTTACAAGGCTAAGGTACTTTTTTACTATATCATATACATACCTGGGATATAGCCTGTTGCCTTTTTTATTTAGCAGCAAAGGCCCAGGTTCTACACCTCCGAAATGCAGCTTTTTTTCTTGCATATATACCTGGAGGCTAGCCCGTAATGCTGAACTTATTGGAATAATTCTTTCTTTATTGCCCTTACCCAACACTTTAATAGATGAGTTTGGAAGATCCACATGATTTTGCTGAAGACTAATGAGTTCTCCCTGGCGTAGTCCACAATTATACAAAATCTGAAGAATAAGGCGCTCTGTCCATCCCTGCCAGTCATCGCTGAATGCTACATGGGTAAACAATGTCTCTATGTCTTTCTTATCTACAAACTGCGGGAGCCTCTTGGCGTTTTTAGGGGATGAGATTGGCCCCATTGGGCCTTGCAAAATGACCTCCTTTTTAATGAGATGCTTAAAGAAAGACCGCAGACTAGATATTTTTCGATTGATCGTTTTAGAAGAATGCCCCAGTTCTTTAAGGCTGGCCAGCCAGGTGCGTACGAAGGCTGGCTTTATTTGCTCAATATTGGTTTGTTGGAACTCCGTTTCTAAGAAAAGATTGAAGGCTGACAGATCGTTCTCGTAAGAGATGAGAGTATGCCTGCTGTATCTTTTTTGAAATTTAAGATAGTTCAGAAAGTCCTGGATATGATGTGTGATAGTTGGAGGCATAAAAAAACTGATAACCAAAGTTAGTTATAACCGGCTATCAGTTGAATATGTTGCGGCCTAAATATCTAATTAATCAAATTTGCCACCTGCCAACTGCTGCTTGTACACAGCCTTTAGCATTTCGGTGCGACGCCTGATAGACGGCTTGATGAAAGCCTGTCTTTCTCTTAACTGCAACAAAACACGACTTTTCTCAAATTTCTTTTTGTACTTTTTGAGAGCCTTGTCTATGTTTTCGCAATCTTTAGAATCGATAATAAGCATTGTATATACCTCCTTTATGTGAAAAAATTCTGTCTTTTCTTCCGACAGGGTGGCAAAGATAACAGTTTTATTTAAAAAAAGAAATTCTTATAAGATTTTCCGAAATTTGAAAAATGTTTACCGGAATAATAGAAACTATCGGAACCCTTATGGCTATTGAAAGTAAGGGTACGAATCTCAGCTTTTGGATCAAGTCTTCTCTTTTCGACAGCTTAAAAATCGATCAAAGCCTCAGCCACAACGGCGTCTGCCTCACTGTAGAAGAACTTAAAGAAAACAACCACAGGGTAACAGCCATAGCAGAAACCTTGCTCAAGACTAATTTGAGTAAGCTTAAAGTGGGAGATCCGATAAACCTGGAGCGTTGTATGCAAATGAATGGGCGCATTGATGGACATATTGTTCAAGGTCACGTAGATACTATTGCCACCTGCACTTCCGTAGTTGCAAGAGATGGCAGTTGGGAATACCATTTTCAGATGGCTGAAGAATTTTCATCACTTATTATTGAAAAAGGCTCTATAACCGTCAATGGCATCAGCCTTACCTTATTTGATATTACGAGAACCAGCTTTACGGTAGCCATCATTCCCTATACTTTTGAACATACGAATATGCACAAGCTTTTGAAGGGCGATGTTGTTAATATCGAATTTGATATGATAGGGAAATATGTAAACCGCATTCAGAGCCTTCGATAACCTTCGTGCTAGCTCACTAAGTTTTTGTAGCCCAAACATCTCTTCTCCAGGAAATGCCAGCTTAGTGCCGATAGCGGCAACACGATAGCCATAGTTACCATAAACAAGCTGTAAGGACTCTGCACAAAAAGATGGCGAGCGATTAGCATTTGTTGAACAGGAAATGCAAATATGTAAACTCCATAAGTAAAATCGCCCCATTTACCTGCTTTATTGGTAGCAGCCGATACCTGGGCTATCAGAATTATACAAAAAGGAACAGTGATTACCAGCAAAAACTCAAGCAAGGGAAGTGCAAGGGAAATTGCTATAGCAAGAAGCGCCAGCCAAGCAGATTTATTCTTCAAAAGGGATTTAAAGTCAATGCCCACCTGGTACATAGCGCCGGCATTTAAAAATATCATAGCATAAAAAACATGGCTGCCAGCCAGGTATTGGTCAATGGCTCCATGAAAAAGCATACTCTTAAACACAAACAGGATGTTTACAAGGAGCATCATAAAAACGAAAAGCTTTTTCTGTTTTTTGAAAAGAAAAAAAACGCTAACAGCCAGGTACAAACGCTCCTCTACAATCAGCGTCCACAACGAGCCATTCACTCCATCGCCATGAATATTGTTGGCAAAAACACCAGGCAACACAAATTGAATTCCGGTGGCCGGAAAAACGTTCCTGAAATAAGTCCATGCCTGGGCATTTTCGAAATACTCCTGGGCGGGTAGCGTAGTAAAGATGGGCCCGAGCACAAATACGGAAAGGATACATACTAATATTAACAGCGGCTGAATGCGTAAAAAGCGTTTCCAAAAATAACTTAACAAAGATGAAGATGTGTAGACGCTTTTTGTAATGAGATACCCGCTGATAGAGAAGAAAATGCTGAGGCCTATAAATGAAAAATCATATCGGCCTCCTGAAATAAGCATCATGGGTTCAAGGGCATCTTTGTTTATTAGGTTGAAAGAATGCGTAAAGCAAATGCAGGTTGCTGCAAAAATGCGCAGGAAGTCGTAGTTATTGTTAAACCGCTCATTGATCATCTCTATGCCGTTGCATCTTATTTACCAAGGTCACAAATATACATGACAGCATTGTTTACTAAATTTTTTTACCCTGCATTGCTTCTGAAATAGCCTTGTCCATTATTCTTTCGGCATACGGCCGTGATATGTTGTTGAGCTCTTCTGTTTTTGTGTGAATTAGGTTTTTATCCGTCATTGTGATGGCCAATTGCAAAGCCTGCATGGAAGAAGCGCTTTGCAACAACTCTTCCGGCGTAAGCAGTTGTGCATTTTTTTGCAAAAATCTTTCCGTGGTTTTTAGCAACTGTTCTCCTTCTGTCCTCGCCTCCGCCAGTGCCCGTGATGCCACATCATCCTTGGCATGTGCTATAGAATCCTGCAACATCTTTTCTACATCTGCATCTGTTATTCCATATTGTGGTTTTACTTCGATGCTTTGCTCTACTCCACTTCTTAATTCTTTGGCAGACACTGTTAAGATACCATCTGCGTTTATCAAAAAACTTACTTCTACTTTCGGTAAGCCTGCCGGCATTCCGGGAATTCCGTTCAAATTCAGTTCTGCCAGTTTCCTGTTATCGCCTACCAGGTCTCTTTCGCCCTGAAAAACGCTGATGCGCATGCCCGGCTGCCCGTCTACCTGCGTTGTATATTGGCGTGCGGCTTTGGTGGGGATCTTTGCATTTCGTGGTATGAGTACATCCATGAGGCCACCGGCTGTTTCTATGCCGAGACTAAGTGGAGTTATATCGAGCAGCAAAGTATCTTTATTGTTTCCCGCAAGAATATCGGCCTGGATGGCAGCACCCAGTGCCACTACTTCATCAGGATTAACCGAATCGTTTACCGGCTTGCCAAAAAAGCTGCCAACCATTTCTTTTACCAATGGCACCCTTGTGCTTCCCCCTACCATTACAATGCTGTCGATGTCGGCGGGATGTAAGCTTGCATCTTTCAGAGCGCTGCGACAACTGTTCATAGTCTTTTCAACTATTGGCATTACCAGGTCTTCAAAAGTTTCCTTTTGCAGGCTATAAGTTTCACCATTTAATGTGCTGCTGTAACTATCGTTGTGGGATAGGTGCTTTTTTGCCTCCTCTGCTTTTAAACGCATCGCCTGCGCCAACGATTTATTTTGATTCAATTCTTCACGCTTTAGCCCAGCCTGGTCGCACCAGTATTGAATGATGGCATTGTCCATATCATCGCCTCCCAGGTAAGTATCACCGTGGGTGGAAAGCACTTCGAAGATGCCGCCCGAAAGGCGCAGGATAGAAACATCAAAAGTGCCTCCTCCAAGATCATACACAACAATAACTTTCTGTTCGCTTTGGTCTCGGCCAAAACCGTAGGCGAGGCTGGCGGCGGTAGGTTCATTAATGATACGCATCACATCTAACCCTGCAAGTTTACCGGCATCCCTGGTAGCCTGCCGCTGCGCATCATTAAAATATGCTGGAACTGTAATGACGGCTTTATTTACGGTTGTTTTTAAAATATGTTCCGCTCTTTGTTTGAGCTCTTTTAAAATATAGGATGATAGTTCAACAGGCGAATAAAAGGTATTGCCCACCTGTACTTTTACCAGGCTCTCCTGGTTGTCGTCAATAATTTTGTAAGTAAATGCATCGGCATGGCTCCTAAGATCGTTGTAACTTTTTCCCATCAATCTCTTGGCAGAAAAAATGGTTTGCCCTGGTGCCGTAATTAAGTACTGACGGGCTGCTTCTCCCACTGTAACATTCCCCATTTCATCAAAGTATATCACAGACGGAACCAATGACCTCCCATCAGTTTCCTTTAGTGCCACGGGCTCTTTTGTTTCGGGATGAATGATGGCTACCAGGCTGTTCGTTGTTCCAAGGTCAATCCCCACAATAATTTCTTCCTGTTGCAAACTTCCGGTTGCTATGTTGATAGATATTTTAGCCATGTAATGTTATTAATTTGGCTGCAAAAGTAAATAGAAAAAGGCTGCCTCCGGAGAAGCAGCCTATGGATATTTTGCAACAAGAGGAAATCTATCGCATCAGGTACATCTTACCATAACCCTTGTTGAAAAATTTATCGGTATTGTCTCCCTCTGCCCGGTACTTATCAAGCGATTTACCATTTAGATTGGTGAGCACCCTATAAATGTAGACGCCATTAGCTAGTTTCTGGCCATACATATCAGTACCATCCCATTTAAAGTCTGTGATGTTTCTGCCAATATGTATTGGCCCCAGTTCATCCTTTGTAATTTCTCTTACCACTTTACCTGTTATGGTAAGAATTTGTATGCGGATATTTTGCGGTATTTCGCTACCGGTAACTGTAAACACAAACGCTGTCGAACTTGTGAAAGGGTTCGGATAATTCAGCAAGTTAGAAATCATCGGCTTGTTGATAACATTGAAACTAACATGGTAATCCAATGCACCGGCCTTATTTCCATTCACATCTTTACCAGATACAATGAGTTCATATTCGCCATCTTCCGCAAAATATGGCTTAAAGTCTATGCTAGCCGTATTCTCTCCCCCACTTAAGTTAGCGGGTATAAAGATCATGCTATCGCCAAAATTATAATTACGGAGGCTTTGGTCGGGAAAACGAACCTGTACTTTCAACAAGGCTGTATCCTTCAATTCCATAAAGCGGCTTTCATCTTTCAATTTAATAAGAATGCCAGGTTTAGATGCAACTATGTCTTTGTTCAAAATATGCACACCATCAAAGGTCACATCCAGTAAAGGGTTATACTTATCTTCTACTACATAAAAATCTTTGAACAATACATTGTTGTAATGATATTGTTCATTCTGGTCATTGTCAGGATTTACATCAACTGCAATCGTGTTTAAGCCAGGATAAATATCTGTTTTAAAAGAGTAACTCACGATAAGTGTATCATTTGGCTGAAGCGCTTTTCGGGGCGGAAGATTTACCACATGATCATTATTTTGGCGATCCCTGATAGTGATCCTCACTTTTAACAAGCTGTCAAAAGGGGTAGGACTGATATTCTTGAACGCCACTGCAAAATTGATGGTTTCCCCTTGCTGCACAGTATCTTTCATTGTATACAAAATGTTCGGGGCAATGGCGCCCTCGGGAACAGGCATATAGTTTAATCTCCAATATCGTAACTGATAAGGACTCCCCTTTTCGCTGTCATAACTTTCCATCTTTAATTTTAAAAATGGATACTGCAGCGCATTCACAGCCGATATATCAAGATCCTTGGTTGTAGAGTCAACCGAGTAAAGAGTGGTTTCTGCACCGGCATATGTAATGCCAATCACCTTAAACCTAACCGAATCTTTCGTGTTGGCCTCCAAAGAATAGCCTCTCCAATGAAAATCTCCCCAGGATTTTGCAGGCCCGAAAACAGGCGAGGTAACAACTCCTTGTTGCCTTGTAAGCGTAATTGGTATTTCCGCCCTTAGCAACTGAATGGAGTCGGCGGAGCCTGTACCCACGTCTTGGTACACCGGGTAAGAATTGTCCTTATTGAACTTAAAGAGCAGTGGAATATTGTGATTAAAAGAATCCAGCTTGGTAAAGCCATAATTGTATAGCTTATGATAGAGAGATATTCCCGGCCCATAAATGAGCTCATCTGCTTTCCATGAATCTATATATTTATTCACAGTACCGTTTCGCAACAGGCTATACATTACAATGGTAGCAGAAGAAGGCATGGAATCGAGGAAGTCAACAATTTTTTTTCTTTGCAACGATGTTGAAAAAGGAAATTCAAACTGGAATGGCCTTGGACCAGGGAAATTACTTCCGTAAGACCCTTGCGTTGAACTAACCACAACGTTGGTTTTGGGAGCACCAGTAATCCCGTCAAGCACCACAAATTGTAGTGTATTAAAATTGTTACACCAGTTGGATATGGCATACACTCCAAGATTTATGTTTACTACGTCAAAATTATGAGGAGGAAAGCTTCCCGTAGAAACGTTCAGAACGGTATTCTCGAAATCAAACCTCAGCTTCCCCTCAGCCGTCAAAGACATGTTCTCATAAGTGCTCCCCAGGTGTTGGTAGTAATGAGATTGATTAACGCCTACAGAACTGGAGGGAAGGTAAACAAAAGAGAAGCCGTTCCAGATTACATTCGCATTGTTTATTGGAACGACAGCTACCCTCCAGTAATATACCGTACTATCGGCAAAAGTTACATTAGAGGGAGTAAACTGTACCGTACCGCCAGTGCCTGATGCATTGTAGACTTTCTTAAAAGATGAGTTAAATAATTGTGTTGTATCTAATTCCATCAGGTATTGCCTTTGGGTACTCATGGCATTGGCTGAACTGGCTACAAAACTTATATTCTGCCGGTTTACGATGGCGTAGTTAGTGGGATAGGCGGGTCTCAGCTCATCTTCAAATACATAAAAATCTTTTGTCACTTTGTTGTTGGTTTCAAAGAGTTCATCAACCCGGTTGGTATGATCCAAAGACACGATCACTTGATTAAGACCTTTATCTGAAGTGGGGTTGATGGGAACAGTTAGTTCAAGGGAATCCTCGAAACGAATGCCAGGTATCAATTTGTTAAACAATGTTTTGAGAGAATCATTGGGTAGTTTTCTTTTTACAGAAACCCATATAGAATCCCCCTTTGCCAGGCCAATGTTCATCATGTTTATCTTAACTTTAAAACTCACATCTGCCACGGAAATAATGCTGGGAGAAATTTTTACCAGCGGTTCTTCAATTGCATAATCAGGTTTGGTAAAGTAATTCATCCTGATACTGGGATCGCCATGAAGTGCAATTTCTTCCAGGTGTATACGAGTGTAGTAATCCAGGCTTGGATTCATTCCTCCAAGATTTTGAACCACCTGTTTTATCTGGTTGCCTACCGTGTTTCCATACATGTTTTTACCGAACTGAGAATAAAAATTAGTATTGTAAAAATTTAAAAATGGTGGTATACCAAAATGGGTATCCGCCAAAAAACCAATACTCCCTTTTTGGTTGGCCAAAACATACTTTTCAGAAAGCGAAAGTTTGCCTTCCGCCCTTTGCGGATCGAAATTGTAAAAATTACCTGCAGAACAACCACTGACATTAAAAAAGGGGTACTTGCCGGTATTATTATAAATTTCAGGGCTACTCAGGTTAAACTCAAAAGTGTTGGCAGATGAGTGACCAAAATATCCGATCAGCCCGAGACCACCCTCAAACAAATCTTCAATGCGTTGGGTATTAGCCTGCTGCACTGCGCCAGTTGCTGTTTTAGAAAAAGTCTCAACAGATCCCCCAAAAAGGGTATCTTCTGCAATGTTCTCATAACCGTTCATATAAACCCTGAACGCCTGGTTCTCTGAACTGTCCTTTCCACCTGCCACGTGCATTATTTTTTTCATCCACGCCTTATCTGCTATGTTGGGGCTCAACGATTTTTGCGCCGCTTCGTACTGAATTACTTTTTGGAGATAGTTATTTACTTCTGAACCATTGATAACACCTAACCTACCAATGGGCACGAGGGGTACGATAGTACCAGGTTCAGAACTTAATAGCAAATCAGATGCAGGCCAACCAAAAGTGGGTACCAGATTCAGCTTGCTCATAAGGATATTTGACGCAAACCTGTATTGATCATAATAATCAACAGCCCGGCCGATGATAAGCGCATACTTTGGCCGGGTGGCAAAATTTCTGTAGGCAAATCTTATAAAATCCCTGATAGAGGCAGGATGCCCTTTAATACCAAAAGCAAACTGATCTGTCAATTCATCAATGGTAAAAGTTTTTGCCGCAAATCCCCCACCAATTGACGAAGAACGATATGCCCTGTAGTCCTCTACATAATTACGATTGTTGCCATCGTTAAAAAGAACTTTATTGCTGATAATGAGGTAATCGGCCTGGTTGGCGGGATCGCTAAAGTTTAAAAAGTTTTTACTGGCAAGACCGGACAGGGTATTAATGTTGGTAGCCTCTGTGTTGATAAGCATGAATTTTCTAACTGGCTCAGCAGAAGGGGGCAAAACAAATTTGACTCTGCCTGCTGTTGAGGCAATTTCCCCAACATAACGATTGCCTGTGCTAAAATCATACAAAACCGGTGCAACAGACCCCGTGTTAAAATTGCTTATGTTTAAATAATTACCATTCGCTGATGGCCCAAGTTCAAAATAGAATTGCTTTTGGTTATTAAAATTAAAAGTTGCGGGATACGTTAATCCAATAGAAGCTACCACCATTCTATCTGTACTCACCGAAGAAGTATTGGTTACAGCCACCATCATTTCGCTGGTGCTTAAAAAATGACTAAGGGGCAAGTCGTTTACCACAGCTTTTCTGTAAGTAAAAAAAGGCATACCTACATTATAGATCTGAACGCCCGAGGGGCCATTTAATTGTACACGAAGGTTTCGGGTATTTTCTGCGTTACCGGCCGCATTCACTCTCACGCTTAAACTATTAGCGGGGCCGGCAGTGTATAAATTTAAGGTGAGAAAACGGTTTTGAAGCACACCTGAAGGAGTAATGTCGCCAGTAGAAAATCCTTCTCCTTCCTCGTATGAAGAGGAATATACATACTCACCTACCCTATTAGCATAACCTCGGTTAATCTGATTCTTATAAAATACATCCACAGACCTCATAAAATAGGCATCTGGAGTTGCTGCGCTTGGCGCCGTATTTATGGTAGATTGAAACCGCAGGTTTCCTCCCAACGGATTCACGGTTAAAAAAAACGCTGCAGTGTCAGTTTCAAGGCTATACTCATCAGTCAACTGAAAGTCTGGCATTCGATACAACTGCTTATCAGGTTTACCGTCGTTCTTTTTACCAAAAAATTCTATGTAGTCTGATGCGCCTAATGGACCAGTACTAACGCTGGTGAATAAACGCACCTGCTCGCCGTTTCGCCATAATTGAAAATGATCTGCGTTGGTTGCACCTAGCCCTACAGTAGCCAACACGGCTTGAGGAATGCGGCACAGATCATCTTTTGCCAGCGAAAATTTATAATAGGTTTTACTGTAATCGATCCAGCTATTGTTCAACTGGGCCTGTACATTTACCGTAGTGAGAATCAATAAAGCGAGTAGTATTTTTTTCATCATTAAGATGTTATAAATTTTAATTAGTCTTCTTTTTTAATAAAATTAATCCTCAAAGAAAATACATGGGTAAACAAAGGGTTCGATTGGTTTGCCAGGTTTGAAAAAGCATAGTCCAGCATCACATTATTTATTTTAACCCCGGCCCCTAAACTGGGCTGGTAAATCCATACTTTCTTTTGATTGGTAGTATCTCCATCAGCCAATGCTTTTTGAAAATTGGTGATACCTGCTCTCACAAAAAACACATCATTAACCGCCGCTTCCACCCCCATGTGGGGGTCTACGCTTACCGTGTTTCCGCTAAGCACTGTATTGCGTTTGCCATCAAAAGTAAAGTCCAGGTTGGCTTCTGCCAGTAACTTTACATTGCTGCCAAGGCCAAACTCATAACCGCCACCCAGCACCAGCCGCGGCGCCGTAAGCTCTGTTGATTTTACCGGAATATCGTTGTTGGTTAGGTACAAAACCTCTTTTTCTTTTTCGGTGAACTTGAAGGTCCAGGCATTGAAGGTGGTGGTAATGTCCCTGGCAACCAGGCCCGCACGCCACTTATCACCCCTCATCTGAATGCCTGCATCCAGGCCAAAACCAAGTGCATTCGCAAACTTGCCAACCTTACGATAAATGACTTTTGCATTGGCCCCTACACTGATTCTTTTGTTTTCAGTTTCTTTTAAATTTTGTGCAAAAGAAAAAAGAAAAGCATAATCGGCTGAGGAGAACGTCTGGATATTGTTATAATTGATGCTGCCATCCGGCTCTACCAAATATAAAGTGTTGGGAATATCATCTACCGCAAACCGCAGCAAAGAAAAACCAATGGTTCTTTTATTATCCTGAACGGGAATGGCCAATGACGCATAATCATATTTTGCAATACCGGCAAAATACTCTGCGTGCATGATTCCGGCATTGGGGCGATCTTTAACACCTGTTAAACCAGCTGGGTTCCAGTAGCCTGCAGTAGCATCATTGGCAGAGGCCACCTGGGCATTACCCATGGCAAGGCCACGGGCACCCGCACCAATATTTAAGAACTCATTGGAGTATTTTCTAAATTGAGCAAAGCCCGCAAAGGGGCATAAAAGCAGTAGGATAATTAAAGCAGTAAAGCTTTGTTTCATGTTATAATGCATTGAAAATGGATGGATCGTGCTGAATTACAATTGAGTAACGTATTTATACTACCAAAATTGTCCTGATATCTTATTGTTTCTACATTTAAAATTACGATAATGAAGTAAACAACTTTCACTTTTAACTATACTCTATCATTAAAAGATCATATTCAAATAAATTAGATTGTAAAGCAGTAGCCATTAGTAAATACTGCTAAATAGATTAAATGGATTGAATTTAAAAAAAAGATTCATTTTTGCAGCCCATAAAATCACCTTTAACGCAATACAATGAACAACCCTTTTATAGAGGAATTACGGTGGAGAGGCATGCTGCAAGATATAATGCCCGGTACAGAAGAGCAATTAAACAAAGAAGTTACTTCAGCATACATTGGTTTTGACCCCACGGCAGACAGCTTACACATAGGTAGTCTTGTGCCTATTTTACTATTGGTGCACTTGCAAAAAGCAGGGCACAAACCCTACGCTCTCGTTGGCGGAGCCACAGGTATGGTAGGCGACCCCAGTGGAAAAAGTGAGGAAAGAAACATGCTGAGCGAAGAGGTACTATCCCTAAATGTTGCAGGTGTGAAGGCACAGTTGGAAAAATTTTTAGATTTTGATGCCGCCCTTCCAAACGCAGCTGTGATGGTCAACAATTTTGACTGGTTCAAGAACATTAGTTTCCTGGACTTTATCCGGGATGCGGGCAAACATATTACCGTAAATTATATGATGGCCAAGGACAGTGTTAAGAAAAGGCTAGAGAGCGAAAACGGTATGTCCTTCACAGAATTCACTTACCAGTTGGTGCAGGGTTACGATTTTTATTGGCTGTATAAAAACAAAAACTGTAAACTCCAAATGGGTGGGAGCGATCAGTGGGGAAACATAGTTACCGGCACGGAATTGATTCGCAGAAAAGAAGGCGGCCAGGCTTTTGCATTCACCTGCCCGCTCATTAAAAAAGCAGACGGTACTAAGTTTGGCAAATCGGAACAAGGAAATGTTTGGTTGGATGCTCAAAAAACAACGCCCTACCAGTTTTACCAGTTTTGGCTGAATGCCTCCGATGCCGATGCCAAAGCCTGGATAAAAATATTCACCTTCTTAACCCGGGAAACCATCGAACAACTTATAACAGACAACGAGATCAATCCGGCGGAGCGCTTACTGCAAAAAACGCTTGCCAAGGAGCTTACTGTCTTTGTACATGGCCGGGCAGAATATGATAAAGCTATTGAAACTACCAACAAATTATTCTCTTCGCAGCAAGGAGATATCGATAGCCTTTCCGAAGATGACCTGCACAATATGGAAGGAATCGTAAAATCTTTTTATGCAAAGGAAAAGATAGAGGCCGGCATTGATGTGGTGAGTTTACTGGCAGAAACCAATATCTACCCTAGCAAGGGTGAGGCTCGCAAAGCAGTGCAGGGTGGTGCTGTAAGCATTAACAGAAAAAAAGTTGCGGCCATAGATGTAAAAATTCTTGCAGATGGATTGCTCTACCATAAATACTTGTTGGTGCAGAAGGGTAGAAAGAATTATTATCTTTTGCAAATGCAATAGCCATATTTTAAATGCATCTTTCGGGATGCTTTTTTTTATTCTACATGCACTTGCTTAGCCACTACTGCCCCTTCCGTGGCCTCTGGCAAAAATTGCCTTTCATTTACGAGGTATCCATTTCCTTTTTCGCAAAAATGAACTTTTAAATTTTCTATGCTGATAGGATTGCCATCGGGGATGTCTGCAATATTGCAATGCCTGATATCATGCCCATCTACAATAATTACCAGGCCGCTTCCTATGGCTTCCATTTTATTGCTACCGGTTATAAGCATGCCGGTGTCTTCGCCAAGGCCAATACCAATGCAGGATGGGTTAGCGGCTACCGCTTGCGCCAAACGGCCAAACCTGCCCCTTTTTTCAAAATGAGAATCAAAAATAACATCGTCCATAAAACCAAGACCCGTGGTGATTTTTACTTCGCCCTTTAAATGTGCCATGGCAGCATTGCCTTCGTAAATCATGGTATTGCTCATGGCCATGGCGCCGGCTGAAGTACCGGCAATTACAAAATGTTCTTCATCTGCAAGGCGGGCTAAACAAATTTCCAGGAAAGTGGTGCCGCCAAAAATACTCGATAGCCTCAACTGGTTACCCCCACTAAACATTACGGCATTACAATTCCTGATGCGGTCCAAATATTCTTCATTGGCTACATCTGCCCTGTTGCGAATGTGCATTACACCCACATTGGTGCAGCCTATTTTACCAAATGCATCCATGTAGTTGTCGCCCACCTCGTAAGGTATCATACTGGCTGTGGTAATAATTTCTATGCGGGAAGAAGAACCGCCAGACTCTTGTAAAATGCGGCGCAAAATGCCCCTTTCAAGAAAATTAAGATTCACGGGTTGTATTTCGCCTTTCTCCAGGTTGGTTCCTTTGTCTTCTGCACCACCAATGGCAATTAGTTTTCCTTTTGCAAACTGCATTTATACTTTTTTGTGATCGCTACAAAATTAAGGGAATTCAATTTTGATAATCAGTTACTTATTTACCTGGAACATTCAATTTTAACTTAAAAGAAAAAATCAGCAATGCTTTACCCCTTTCTTTTTAAATCTATTTGTTGCGCAAACCAGCTGTTTTTTTGTAAACCAAGATGATTTGACTAATTTCCTCTTTCCCAACAAACGAAATAATACCGCATAAATTATGAAAATTGTAGAAATAAAAGTTTTAAGAGGCCCTAATTACTGGAGTGTGCGGCGCAGCAAATTGATACAGATGAAACTGGACCTCGAGGAATTAGAGCAGCAGCCAACCAACCTTATTCCCGGTTTTAGAGAAAGATTGGAATTGATGTTTCCAACCATGTACGAGCACAGATGCAGCGAGGGCGTGCCTGGCGGCTTTTTCAGCCGGGTAGACGAAGGTACCTGGATGGGGCATGTGATAGAACATATGGCACTGGAACTACAAACGTTGGCCGGTATGGATACCGGGTTTGGGCGCACAAGAGGTACCGGCGAAGAAGGTGAATATTATGTATGCATCAGCTACATGGAAGAAGATGCAGGCATTTATGCTGCCAAAGCTGCTGTAAGAATTGCGCAGGCTCTTACTGATAATGTGGACTACAATTTAGAAGAAGACATCATGCGCCTCCGGGAGATAAGGGAAGAAACCAGGCTTGGCCCCAGCACCGGAAGCATTGTAGAAGAAGCGGCCAAAAGAGGCATTCCATTTATCAGGCTAAATAAGAGTTCTCTTGTGCAACTAGGTTATGGCATACACCAAAAACGAATAAGGGCCACCATTGCAAGTACTACCAGCAACATTGCTGTAGATATTGCCTGCGACAAAGAAGAGACGAAGGCATTACTGGAAGCTGCAGAAATACCCGTACCCAGCGGCACTGTTGTACGCAGTGAAGCCGGCCTGGAAGAAGCGGTTGAAAAATTTGGCTACCCATTAGTAATAAAACCCATTGATGGCAATCATGGAAAAGGTAATACCACCAATATCACTACCTGGCAGCAGGCCCTCACTGCTTTTGAAGCTGCTCAGAAATATGGCCGTAGTTCCATTGTTGAAAAATTTATAACCGGTTACGATTTCCGCATTCTCGTTATCAACTACAAGTTTGTTTGCGCAGCTTTGCGTACACCCGCATCCGTTACCGGCGATGGTTCAAGCAGCATTCAACAATTGATAGAGACAACCAACAGTGACCCACGCCGCGGCTATGGTCACGAAAAAGTGTTGACGCAGATTACCATCGACCAGTTTACCCACAAAATGCTGGATGAGAAAAATTACACGCTGGACACCGTTCCTCCAAGGGGCGAATTGGTGATGCTGAAACCAACAGCCAATCTTTCTACTGGTGGTACTTCCAACGATGTTACAGACGAAGTGCACCCAGCCAATATTTTTATGTGCGAACGCATTGCTAAAATAATAGGTCTTGATATTTGCGGCATCGACATCATGGCCAATGACCTGCGCACGCCTGTAAATGAAAATGGTGGTGCTATCCTGGAAGTAAATGCAGCACCCGGTTTCCGCATGCACATAGATCCGTCTGAAGGTCTTGCAAGAAATGTAGCCGAACCGGTAGTGGATATGCTTTTTCCTAAGGGAAGTGTGGGGCGCATTCCTATAATTGCCATCACAGGTACCAATGGCAAAACAACCACCACAAGAATTACTGCGCACATTGCTAAAAGTGCCGGCAAAAAAGTAGGCTATACCACCAGCGATGGTGTGTACATTCAAAATCAACTCATGATGAAGGGCGATTGTACGGGCCCTTTGAGCTCGCAGTTTGTATTAAAAGATCCTACCGTAGATTTTGCGGTACTTGAATGCGCCCGTGGGGGTATTCTTAAAAACGGACTGGCTTTTCAAAACTGTGATGTAGCCATCGTAACCAATGTTGCAGCCGATCACATGGGACTTGGGGGCATTAATACGCTGGACCAAATGGCAAAGTTGAAAGCAGTTGTTCCCGAAACCGTTTTCCCTCATGGCTATGCAGTGTTAAATGCGGATGATGACCGTGTTTTTGCCATGGCCAAAGAATTGCGTTGCAACGTGGCCCTATTCAGCATGGATGAAAACAATCCCCGCATAAAAGACCATTGCAAAAAAGGTGGTCTCGCCGCCGTTTTTGAAAATGATTTTATCAGTATTTTAAAAGGCACCTGGAAGATAAGAGTGATCAATGTGCACGATGTGCCCATTACTTTTGAAGGCAAAGCGCTACACAATATCAGCAACTGCCTGCCAGCCGTAATGGCCGCCTATCTTTACAGGGACATCAGCATAGATGATATTCGTTCTGCCCTGCTTTCATTTGTGCCTTCCTCCAGCCAAACCCCAGGCAGGCTTAACTTTTTTCAGTTTAAGTCTTTTACCATGCTGGCCGATTTTGCCCATAACCCTCATGGCTTAAAATTGCTCGGCGATTTTATTGGCAAATTAGAATATCCAAAAAAGATTGGACTCATCAGCGGCACCGGCGATAGAAGGGATGAAGACATACGGGAGCTGGGTAGCCTTTCTGCCAAATACTTTGACGAGATAATCATTCGCTGCGATAAAAACCTCCGTGGCAGAAGTGCCGAAGAAATCATACAATTATTGCAGGAGGGTATCGTTTCAGAAAATCCCTATATGCCCACCATGGTTATTGAAAACGAAGAGGAAGCGCTGGAGTACATTTATGCGCACCCCCAAACAGGTGCTCTTTATGTGGTGATGTGCGATGTGGTAACGGGTGCATTGAGTAAAATAAAGGAACTAAAAGAAAGAGACGAGCATGCTTAGTGAAGTCAATCTTCGCCATAACAAGTCTCCTAAAATGCAGAAGGTATAATAATAAATTTAAATACCTTGAACCAAAAGAAAAAAGATGAGTGGTTATGCAAAATACTTTTGGAACATTTTTTAACAACCCCTATTTTTGCACTCCCAAATAATAAATGGGTGAAAGATTGGGTTATAGTGTAAAGGTAGCACTACAGATTTTGATTCTGTCCGTCTAGGTTCGAATCCTAGTAACCCAACAAAAAAGCTTTAGCATACCGCTAAAGCTTTTTTTGTTTTAGGAAATATCTCCCAAAAATTTTTAGACTGTATCCAGCTATCAAAGTATTTCTTCCAGGGGTTTTCCAACATTACCATTTGGCGACTGGATTTTTAGAAATGCTGCTATGGTAGGTGTGATATCGGTCATATAAGTTTCCCTGTTCGTTTTGCCAGGCTTTACTTTCCAGCCAAACCAAACATTAGGGATGTGTGCATCATAAGGGTTCCAAAGACCATGTGTGGTACCCCTGGCTCCGCCATCAAAATACCCGGGCTTTACAGTATACATAATGTCACCACTTCTTACCGGGTTGTAACCATTGGCCATCATTTGCTTTTGTGTAGCTGCCAATGTTGTGGCAGATAGCTGGTCAATTTCAAAAGCATTGATGATGTAGGGCTGGGCCCGTAACTTTTTTATAACTGCAGCCTTAATGCCTGCAAGGTCCTTTCCTTTTTTTTCTATCTCTGCTGTATTCAAATAAAACTGGTAATTCAATGCGCCCTGTATGATATTATCTATGCCGTAGATAGTGGCCAGGCTGCTGTTCAATTCCTTTACAATGGGGGCATCATCAAAATAACCACCTGGCAATTTGTTCTCCTTTAAAAACCCCGGAATATGCGCCACACCATGATCGGCAGTTAAAAAAAACAGGTAATTACCCTTCCCTAATCTATTGTCCAGGTAGGTCAAAAAATCCGCAATATCCCTATCCAGGCGGTAATAGGTATCTTCCATCTCAATAGCATTTGGGCCGAAGTTATGGCCAATATAATCTGTAGAAGAAATGCTTAGCGCCAGGAAATCTGTAGCTTCTCCTCTACCTAATTTTTCAGCTTCCATGGCTGCTTTCGCAAAATCAAAGCTATAGGTATTGGCGTGAGGCGTGTACTTAAATGAACTGTACTTACCATTAGCTATGGCGGATAACTTATGAGGAAAAACAGGTGCAGTTTCGCCCGGTATCGGAATCTCGTAGGCATTGCTGTCCCGGCTACTCAACACATATTTTTCTATGGGGTACAAAGTATTCCAATCCTTGCGCATGTAGGTCCCAGGCAAATCTTTCTGGTTGAAAGCGTTTACCCATGCGGGCAATTCTTTCATATAATAGGTACTGGTAATAAATTTACCCACGGCATCATCATACCAGTAAGCTGCATTGGCGCTGTGCCCCGCGGGCAATATAGCTCCTCGGTCTTTCAAGGAAATGCCTATTACTTTACTTTTGAAATTATTACTCAGTCTGAGCTCATCGGTAATGCTGGTGCTCCACATATTTGCCGGGCTCATTCGTCCGGCGTTAGTTGTGCTGCCTACCGTGGCAACCGTGCTATCGCTGGTGCAATACACATAAGAATTGCTCCCCTTATCAAACCAGTTGTTACCCACAATACCATGTATAGCGGGCACGCTACCGGTATACACACAAGAATGACCTGCAGCAGTATAAGTAGGCGTAAATGGTATAAGGGTGTTTTCGAAGCTATATCCTTGGGTAAGCAGTCGCTTAAAGCCTCCAGCACTATAAAGCTGGTAATACCGGTACAAATAATCCCAACGCATTTGGTCTATTACTAAACCCACCACCAGTTTTGGCCGGGCAGCGGCAGCGTTGCTGCTGGCCGTAGTTACAGGCTTGGGCTGCGCAAAAGCGGCAAATAAAAAGAAACAATAGCATAGCGTTAGGGCTGTTTTCTTGCTCATACTTCGACTAAATTTTTGCAAATATAAACCTACTGGCTTATTGGAGGCAGGTCTTATCATTAGCTTTACATTACTTTATATAAGTGCAAATCCTTAAATTTGCGCAGTTTTTGAAAGGTAAAATCCACTCACTTGTGCTTACGAACCTTTCGCATGGGAAATAGAAATCATTAAAAATAAATCAATAAAAAATGGATGTTTTTGAAAAACTAGTGAAAGATGGTGGCCCGTTGGGTCAGCATATGGAAAGAGCACATGGATATTTCGCCTTCCCAAAACTGGAGGGAGAACTGGGGCCCCGCATGTCTTTCCGTGGTAAGGAAATGATTGTTTGGAGTTTAAACAACTACCTGGGCTTGGTAAACCACCCGGAAGTAAGAAAGGTAGATACAGAAGCTGCCGCCATGTACGGCATGGGCAACCCAATGGGCGCCAGGATGATGAGTGGCAATAGTGGCAAGCACGAGGCATTAGAAAAAGTGATCAGCAAATTTGTGAACAGGGAAGATACCATGCTCCTCAATTTTGGTTACCAGGGAATCATGAGTTGCATAGATGCGTTGGTAAACCGCAGAGATGTGATTGTGTACGATGCAGAATCTCATGCATGTATTGTAGATGGGGTACGCCTGCACATGGGGCACCGTTACGCTTTTAAACACAACGATATTGAAGATTGCGAAAAGCAATTGCAGCGTGCAACAGATCTGGCAGCAAAAAATGGTGGCGGAATCCTGCTCATTACCGAAGGCGTTTTTGGTATGGATGGCGAACAGGGCATTTTGAAAGAAATTGTAGCGCTAAAAAAGAAATACGAGTTCAGGATACTGATTGATGATGCGCATGGTTTTGGTTACATGGGCCCTACTGGTGCAGGCGCCGACGAAGCACAAGGATGTCAAAATGAAATAGATCTTTACTTCTCTACTTTTGTAAAGAGTATGGGTAGCATCGGTGCCTTTATTTCGGGCCCTAAAAAAGTAATGAATTTTTTAAGGTACAATGTACGCTCCCAGATTTTTGCAAAAAGTCTACCCCTCATGATTGTAGAAGGTATGTTGAAGCGCATGGAAATGGTGCTCACCATGCCTGAACTAAGAGAAAAATTATGGAGCAATGTAGAACGCCTGCAAAACGGTCTCAAGGAAAGAGGTTTTGACATTGGCCATACCAACTCGCCGGTTACACCCATTTATATGAAAGGCGATGTACCCGAAGCCACACAAATGGTAATGGACCTTAGAGAGAACTATCATATTTTTTGCAGCATCGTGGTATATCCTGTTATCCCTAAGGGTGATATTATTTACAGGCTTATTCCTACTGCCTCACACAGCTTTGAAGAAATAGATGAAACGCTGATAGCTTTTGAAGAAACGAAAAAGAAACTAGATGCAGGTTTGTACAAATCTGCCGATATACCAGATATGGCCGAAGTCATGTAATTTAAAAAAAAGTCCCATCAAGCTGATGGGACTTTTTTTATGCCCCCAAGTATAGTATTCGTTTTAATGCTGCGGTAAAACAATAACTTTATGCCAAAGGAATAACTATATGAAAATCCTATTTCTTGCCTTTCTATTTAGTGTAGGCGCAACCTTAAGTTATGCCCAAACCCAAAAAGTTTCCACTACCAGCCCTTCAGATAGTTTGAAAATAGTGGAGGCTGCCTGCGGAGAATGTATGTTTAAGATGAAAGGCGATGATTGTGACCTTGCGGTAAGACTGGATGGCAAGGCCTACTTTGTAGATGGTAGCAAAATTGATGATCATGGAGATGCCCATGCCGATAATGGCTTTTGCAACAGAGTTAGAAAAGCCTCCGTTAGTGGTAAAATTATAGATGGCCGTTTTGTAGCCACATCCTTTAAATTATTACCAGAGGAAAAAACGACGGGCAAAAATTAAATTGTGGCAATTGCCAACTACCTTCTCTTAAAAAATATGCAACCAACCAGCTCCTATCTTACCTGCGCAGATGGTCATCAAATGCCGATGTATGCCTGGCTGCCGGCAACAGAACCAACCTGCATTTTACACATTGCACATGGCATGGCAGAATATGCAGAACGGTATGCATCTATCGCTCCATTTTTTAATCAAAACCACATCGGCCTCTATGCACATGACCAACGTGGCCATGGCCGTACATTACCGTCAATCGAAGCACTTGGTCGCACGCCAGAAAACTGGTTTTACAAACAGGTAGATGACCTGAGGCTTGCTTTACAATTCCACCGGGAAAAACACCCGGGCAAAAAGATATTCCTGTTGGGCCATAGCATGGGGTCATTTGTTGCCCAGCGTTATTTTCAGATGTATGGCCGGGAAATAGATGGGTTGATCCTTTCTGCCAGCAATGGGCAAGCAGATCCTTTGATGGGTGCAGGCATCGGCATTGCCTGGCTACAAAAAAATATCCTCGGGGCAGATAGCAAAGCAACCTTATTGGATAAATTATCTTTCGGAAAATTCAATGCCCGTTTTAAACCCAACCGTACCAACTTTGATTGGCTCAGCCGAAATGATGCATCAGTTGATAAATATAAAGCAGATCCGCTCTGTGGCTTTGTAAGCAGTGCTTCCTACTTTTATTATTTTTTTAAAGGCATCAGGGATGCTTTTAAAAAATCAAATATTGAAAAAATAAAAACAGATATTCCTGTTTATTGCTTCGCTGGAGATAAAGACCCGGTGGGCCTTTGCGGCAAAGGCGTGCTCAAGTTAGTAGAGAACTGGAAAGCCGCCGGCGCAACAGACATTACTTATGATCTTTACAAAGATGGCCGCCACGAAATGCTGAACGAAACAATCCGGGACGAAGTACTGGACAATCTTTTAAAATTTATCAACAAACACGGGACTAGTTGATTAGTTTACTAGTGGTCATTCATGTTCAAAATTCGTTTCACCTTTTGACTTTTGCTTTTTGCCTTCTGCCTTTTGCTTTTTGCCTTTTGACTTTTGCCTTCTGCCTTTTGACTTTTGACTCCCTTCACCATTCATTCTTAAACTTCTGATTAAACTCTACAAAAGTTTCCTTCTCCTTATTTGCTTGCGCAAAATATTTTAAGGGCGCTTCTATTTCTCTTGGCTTTAGGTAGCCTGGTAAGGGTGCAGGACTACCCGCAGGACCGCTTAGAAAAATAGTAGTTGGATATTCCATCTGACCAAAGCTAAGGTGCATTGCAAGTTCATTCGCCTTCATCTGCTTGTTGTAAGTATAAAGCTTGTTGTTAAAAAGCACATCCTTTTTCGATTCTGCATCAAACTTTACAGCATAATAGTGCTGATTGATGTAAGCGGCAACTTTCGCATTTTTATAAGTTGTTCTGTCCATTTCTTTGCACCAGCCACACCAGTTGGTGTAAAGGTCCACCAGCAATGGGCGTGGTTCTTTCTTGTAGGCCAGTTGCATTTCCTCCATGCTTAGCCAATTAATTTGTTCCCGTGGTTCTGCAGTAAAAGAAAATGCGCTCATCGCCAGTATACAGCTATATAAAAACCCCTTAACCTTTTTCATAAATTATTTGTTTAGTAGCTTACATACATAAACGGAAAAATAATGCAAAAAATTGTAGTAGCAGTTACCGGTGCCAGTGGATCTATCTATGCAAGGCTTATATTAACAAAGCTTATGCAACTTACCACGCAGGTTGAAGAACTCTCGCTGGTAATGACGGAAAATGCGAAGGAAGTATGGCGGACAGAATTGGAGAACGAAAGTTTCAATGATCTTGGCATAAAAACATATACTAAACATGATTTCGGCGCTCCGTTTGCCTCCGGCTCGGGCATGTATCAAACCATGATCATTGTACCCTGCAGCATGGGCACGCTTGGCCGCATTGCAGCCGGTATTTCTGATGACCTCATTAGCAGGGCAGCCGATGTAATTTTAAAAGAAAGAAGAAAACTTATTTGTGTAGCAAGAGAAACTCCCTACAACCTGGTGCACCTAAAAAACATGGAAACCATCACGTTGGCAGGTGGTATTATTTGCCCCGCAACCCCATCTTTTTACAGCAGGCCCCAAACAATAGAAGAAGTGGCTGCCACCGTGGTAGACAGGGTGCTTGACCTTGCAGGCCTTCAACACAAATCATTTAGATGGGGAGAAGCCCCCTGCCCCCCTGAAGGGGAGATTGAACTGTAAAATCACATCGGAACATAAAAATTCCTTGAAGGCTTTTTCTTCAAGGAATCAAATACACTCTTAAATATTAAAATCTTTCTTAACCCCCTTCAGGGGGTTTGGGGGCTTTTAAGCTTTTCCTTTCTTAACGAAGATCAACAACTTCTACACCGGGGTATTTTTTTACATCGAATACAAACATAGCGTCACTCAGCAAAGCATTGGGAGTTAGAGAGTTGGTGCTGTAGGTATACCGGTTGCCATTCTTTTCAAAAATCTTGGTAGTGTTGATGGAACTATTGTCCACATAAACCAGCACTTTGTGAAAAGCCTTTGTTTTATCAATCGGTGTAAGTTCAATTTCTTTCAAAGTTTTACCATTCATTTTTACGGGGCCATTCAGTTTGTACAAAAAGTCTTTGTCGTAAAAATTGGTAAACAACTTTTGGGGTGTTAAAGAATTGGCAGAAGGGTCAAGACGGGAGATAGTTACCTCGTTAGATGCTTTATCGTAAGTCCACACGTTGCTGCCGTCAGAAAATATTTCCTGGCCGGTAACGCTAATGCGGTACTTGCTCCCTTTCATGTAAACATTACCTGTTTTTACACCGAGGTTCTTTCCTGCCGCACTTTCTACTTTCAAACTAAATTTAGCCTGTACAGTTTTATAAGTCTTAAACTTACTGCTTACTCCATCCAGCACTTTCTTAGCAGCAGGGTCACTGGCGCCCATTCCTTTGGGTACTTGCGCCGCAGCGGTAAAAAAGAACATCGTCATCATCAATAATCCAGAGAATAATTTGGTCATGGTTATAATTTTATGGCTGAATGCAACCTTAATTTACGGCTGCAAAGATAGGTAATAGACGTTTTTAGCTATCAAATGTTTAATACCAATAATTAAGGTAGTGTTAATGTAGGCTCCACCTGGAATAATCTCCGGCTACCCTCGTTTGATGTTGGTAAAGAAATCATAATTTGCAAGTCTTCAACTCAACTCAGCTATAGAAATATTTTTACCTAACCTGTAATTTGTTTTACATGAATGAAAAGAATATTGCTATGGCGCAAAGGGAAAATTTTGTTCCTTCCGATTTCACAACATTTTTATGGTGGCTGGCCACAGCCGAAAAAGAAATATTAATTGATTCTGTGGTCGATCGCAACCGTTACCGCATCATCGGCATGACGGTATTGGCCACCTGGCTCTTTGCTACTTTCACCTGGACTTACTTTTTTTACACCATCGTAACTTCTCTTGTAGCTGCTATCCTACTCGGCATTTTCATGGGGTTTATTATTCTTACCATAGACAGGGCACTTATAAAAGGCATCACCAAACAGAACAAAAGAAAATTTACACCGCTTTTGTTCAGGGGCTTGATGGCCATTACCCTTGGCACTTTTATGGCGCAGCCTGCCGTGCTGTATATGTTTGACAAAGAAATAAAACTGCAAACATCGCTGGACAATGAGCAAAAGAAAATAACCAAGCGCCAGGAACTGGACAGTTTGTACAAGGGGCAAAAACAGGAATTCATTCAGAAAAAAGAAGCAGCCAAAAAAGAAATTGCCGCCAGTTATGCTGATGTGAGTGCCGCCCGGGATAATTTTTTGAAAGAAACCGATGGTAGCGGCGGCACGGGCAAAGTAGGCATCAAAGACATTGCCATTGCCAAGAGAACAGAATACCAAAAACTGGATGAAGCATACCAGTCAATGCTTAAAAGTGAACAAGCCAAAATAGACAGTGCCGATGCCGGCCTGAAGGATATTGATAACAAGATTAAAACAGAAGAAGCCAATTTTGCCAACTACCTCAACAACGGTTTTTTAACGAGAATAGAAGCGCTGAGCAATTTGCTAAAAGACAATGCCGCCCTGCAATTTCGTTATTACCTGATTGTTTTTATTTTGATGCTGATAGAATTGATGCCTGTGATTGCTAAAACGCTTTTACCCTCTGGCAGCTACGACGAAAAAGTATTGCTGCGGGAGGAAATGGAAATAGAAATCGCCCAAAGCAATATTAAAAAAGAGCAGCAACTAAAAGAATGGTACAACCAACTGGCATTTGACAATGACAAAGAAGCCATCACCGCATTTTTTGCACTCACCAAAGGAGACCGGGAAGAAAAGATGAAATCTTTTAGTAACAAGTGGAAAGATGAAAATCATCAAACCTTTGATGGCCTGTGGAAAAAAATGAAAAAAGAGATTTTGACGAAGCAGGAGAACTAAAATGATTTATGGCGTGGGATTTTTGATTTATGATGTAGGATTTTTGATTTATGATGTCGGATTTTTGAGGGATAATTGATGATCGATTGGCTGATTTAAACTTCGTCACTTCACTTTTTTCGAAATTGACCCCCTACATTCTGTTGGGGCAGGCATTGACCCCCTACATTCTATAGGGGCAGGCATTGACCCCTGACTTAATCCGTGCATGATTTGTAAAAAAGGACCCCCGTATCTAATGAAATCAAAAATCATAAATCAGCCATCACAAATCATCAATCAAATCCTATTTTTGCGCCTATGGCAAAAGCCGCTGGCGATACTCCCTTAATGATTCAACACAATGCCATCAAGGCTAAGTATCCTGATGCCATTCTCTTATTCAGGGTAGGTGATTTTTACGAAACTTTTGGGCAGGATGCCATTACTACCGCCTCGGTACTGGGCATCACCTTAACGAAGAGAAACAATGGCAATCCCGATGCATCCGAGCTTGCGGGCTTTCCCTATCATGCGCTGGATACTTATTTGCATAAACTGGTAAAAGCCGGCTACCGGGTAGCCATTTGCGATCAGTTGGAAGACCCAAAGCTGGCCAAGGGGATTGTAAAAAGAGGCGTGACAGAATTGGTAACACCCGGCGTGGCCACGAGCGACAAAATGCTGGAACACAACAGCAATAATTTTTTGGCAGCCCTGCACATGACAGAACACCAAATCGGCATTGCCTTTTTGGATATTTCTACCGGAGAATTTTTTATTGCCGAAGGCGATAAAGAATATGCCGATAAATTACTGCAAAGCCTGCAACCAGCGGAAGTCATCTTTCAACGCAACAAGCAAAAACTTTTCAAAGAATATTTTGGCAACAGCTTTTTTACCTACACCCTGGATGAATGGATCTTTGCTGATGTGTATGCACAGGAAAGCTTACTCAAACATTTTGGCACACACAGTTTAAAAGGTTTTGGTGTAGAAGATCTTTCCGCAGGTATCATAGCCTCTGGAGCTATCCTCCATTATTTGAAAGATACCGAGCATCCCAACCTGCAGCATGTTACTTCTTTGCAAAGAATTAATAAAGATGATCATTTATGGATGGATCGGTTTACCATCCGCAACCTGGAACTAATAGGCGATAACAACAGCCTTTTAAAAACCATCAACAACACCGTGTCGCCCATGGGTGCACGCTTGCTGAAACGTTGGTTGCTCATGCCTTTGAATGACTTGCTCCGCATCAACGAGCGATTGGAAGCGGTAGAATATTTCATCAAAGAAACTGACTTACGAAATAAAATTTGCCAGCACATCAAACTTGCCGGCGACGTAGAAAGATTGGCCAGCAAAGTACCGCTGAAAAAAATAAACCCGAGGGAAGTACTGCAAGTTGCCAAGGGCTTGCAACAAACAGAAGCTATCAAAACGCTTTGCCTTGCCTCCAACAATGAATATTTAAAAAGACTGGGCGATTCGCTGAACCCCTGCTCCTATATTCTCAACAAAATTTTAAAAGAAATTCACGAGAATCCGCCGGCTGCTGTAAACAAAGGCGGCCTTATTGCCACCGGCATAAATGAAGAATTGGATGAGCTAAGAACCATTGCAAGCGGCGGTAAAAATTATTTGCTGGAACTGCAACAGAAGGAAGCCGCCATCACCGGTATCTCTTCTTTAAAAATTAGTTTCAACAATGTGTTTGGCTACTACCTGGAAGTGACGAACCTGCACAAAAGCAAAGTGCCCGAAAGTTGGATACGCAAGCAAACCCTGGCCAATGCCGAGCGCTACATAACACCAGAGCTAAAAGTGTACGAAGAAAAAATTGTGGGCGCAGAAGATAAAATTTTGTTGATAGAGCAGCAACTCTTCCAGGAACTGCTGAACGAATTACAGGATTACCTTTCACCCATGCAGGTGAATGGCCATGTAATGGCAGTGCTGGATAACCTCTCCTGCTTTGCCAACAATGCCTTGCAATTTGGTTACAAAAAACCATTGTTGCATGATGGCGACGAACTGGAACTGAAAGACAGTCGCCACCCGGTAATTGAAAGAAATCTGGGACCAGGCGAGCACTACATTAGCAACGATATTTTGCTGGATGCAGATAACCAACAGTTAATCATTTTAACCGGGCCCAACATGAGTGGTAAAAGCGCCATCCTCAGGCAAACTGCTTTGATCACCCTGATGGCGCACATGGGAAGTTTTGTACCGGCGTCTGCTGCAAAAATCCCTTTGACCGATAAAATTTTTACAAGGGTGGGCGCTTCGGATAACCTCAGCGGCGGCGAAAGTACGTTCATGGTAGAGATGAACGAAACTGCCAGCATCATTAACAATCTTTCTTCCCGCAGTTTGATTTTGCTGGATGAAATAGGCCGCGGCACATCTACCTACGATGGTATTTCTATTGCCTGGAGCATTGCAGAATACATTCACCAATCTCCCTACAAACCCAAGACTTTGTTTGCAACGCACTACCACGAACTGAATGAACTGGAGGATAAATTTGACCGGATTAAAAATTACCACATCACCAACAAAGAGGTGGGCAACAAAGTCATTTTCTTACGCAAGCTGGCTGCCGGTGGCAGCACGCATAGTTTTGGTATTCACGTGGCACGCATGGCAGGTATGCCGGCTTCGCTTATAGACAGGGCTAATGAAGTGTTGGCACAATTGGAAGATACCCGTCAGTCTGCGGCAACCGATGGTCCCAAAAAAAATGGAGCCAGCATTCAAGAGAAAGTAAAAGAACTATCCCTGCCTAAAATGCAGCTCAGCATTTTTGATGCGCACTCTGCTACTTTTGAAGAAATAAGGGCGGTACTGGAAGCCACCGATATCAACAGGCTCACACCGGTAGAAGCATTGCTAAAATTGCAGGAAATCAAAAACAAAATACAATAAAACATTAAGGAGTGGTCAGCAGCGTATTGGCTTCCATACCTCTCTTTGTTTATCTTTGAACATTCATGCATAAAATAACCATTACTATCCTTAGCGCTTTGCTGCTTTTGCAAACATCTGTTTTAGCACAACCCTGCAGCCTTCCCGGCATGACGCCTTCCAGCGCCATTCCCGTTTGTGGTACGGCGGTTTTTTCCCAGGCCAGCGTTACTGATTGTACCGGCCCTGACATTGCAGCCCGTGGGTGCACAGTAGGCGTTACTTCCTCCAAATCTTTCTGGTACAAGTTCACCTGTTTTCAAAGTGGCACTTTGGGTTTCTTAATCACAGGTCGTTCCAATACCGACGACTATGATTGGTCTCTTTTGGATATTACAGGGCGCAACCCCAATGATGTATTCAGTAATAATACCCTGCAGGTTTCTTTAAATATTTACGGCACTTCGGGTAATGGGGCCGGGGCACCTTTCCCCAATTCGCCTACAGGGTGCAGGGCCTCCGGCACCGGCGACGTCCATTGCAGCGGCGATGCAGCAGGCAACTCTCCTTTTAACCGTATGCCAACGCTGGTAGCAGGCAACGAATATTTATTGATGGTTACCAACTGGACAACCGGCAGCACACAAGGCTACGACCTTAGCTTTGGTGGTGGCACGGCCAGCATTACAGATCCTTTAGAACCACATTTGAAAAATGCCACTGCAGCTTGCGATGGCACCCAGGTAAGAGTAAAGCTTAATAAAAGAATGAAATGCAACAGCCTGGCCGCCAATGGCAGCGATTTTACGCTGAACACAGGTACCACCGGCATCATTGCAGCCTCGGGTTTTGGCTGCAGCAATGGTTTCGATATGGACTCTGTTTTGCTCACGCTCAACAATCCGATCCCCCCCGGCAATTATACCCTAACGATGACCAATGGCGCTGATGGAAATACGCTGAGAGACAACTGCGACCGGCTGGTACCTGTGGGAGAAACCATCCCCCTGGTAGTATTTCCCCTCATACCTACGCCCATGGATAGTCTTACCAAAGTAGGTTGTGCACCCAACACTTTGCAACTCGTATTTAAGAAGCCTATGCGATGCAGTTCTATTGCCTCCAACGGAAGTGATTTTACCGTGACTGGCCCAGCAGCCGTTTCAGTAGTGGCGGCGAGTGCTAGCTGTGCAACCGGGCTCAGCAGCACGATCTCTGTACAACTTTCTGCACCGCTACAATTGGGAGGCACTTATACCATCCGCCTGCAAAACGGCAGCGATGGCAACACCATCATTGATGAATGTGGCCAGCAAACGCCCGCCGGCGCTGCTATTTCATTTGTGGTAAGCGATACCGTGAATGCAAATTTTACTTACAATATTTTATATGGCTGCCAGCAGAATGTGGTGCAGTACAACCACAATGGCAGCAACGGTGTAAACAGTTGGCTGTGGAATTTTGAAACGACGGCCAGCAGTAATTTGCAAAATCCCTCCATTACTTATAGAGATTTTAATGAAAAAAATACAAGCCTGATAGTGTCCAATGGCGTATGCCGGGATACGGCCTCTGCGAGACTTGTATTTGAAAATTTATTGGTAGCCGCATTTGAAGGACCGGAATTTGCCTGCCCCAATGACCCTTCCGTTTTTTTAAATAAAAGCAAAGGCATCATTACAAGTTGGAACTGGGTATTCGGCAATGGCGTCACTAGCACATCACAAAATCCGCCGCCGCAAACTTATCCTGTGCCTGCTGTAACAAGAGACGAAACTGTTCGCCTGGTTGTGCGCAACAGGTTTGGCTGTGCCGACACCGCCACGCAAAAAATAAAAGTAGTGAACAACTGCTTCATTGCTGTACCATCTGCGTTTACACCTAACAGTGATGGCATCAACGATTACCTCTACCCGCTCAATGCTTATAAGGCCCGTGACCTGAGTTTCAGCGTGTACAACCGCTTTGGGCAACGCATCTTTTTTACCCGCAACTGGACGAACAAATGGGATGGCCGCTTCAAAGGCCAGCCCGCAGACCCCGGTACTTATGTGTGGATACTCAATTACATCAACATAGATACGAATGTAAAAACAGCACAAAAGGGAACGACGATTCTTATTAGATAGTTTTTGGGAGGTTTAAGAGGATCAATGTTCAAAGGTTCAAGGTTCAAGGTTCAAAGTTCAAAGGTTCAAGGTTCAAAGGTTCAAGAAGTTCAACGTTGAAGCGTTTAAGGGTTTAACGTTTAAGGTTTTTTCAATACGTGGGTTTCCTCAGATCTTTGCGGCCTACTCAGATTGATCAAGATTCGTTAATGGTAATTCTCAATTCATTCATAACTCGGCATTCCAAATTCGTCACTCGTAATTCGTAGTTCTTCATAACTCAGCATTCCAAATTCGTGGCTCGTAGTTTGTAGTTCAAGGTTCAAGAAGTTCAACTTTGAGGCGTTTAAGGGTTTCAGGTTTAAGGTTTTTTAGATACGTTGCTTTCCTCTGATGTTTGAAGCTACTCAATTCAACAATCGTCACTCGTAATTCGCAATTCCTTCACGGCTCAGCATTCCAAATTTGTGACTCGTAAATCGTAGTTCAAGGTTCAAGAAGTTCAACTTTGAGGCGTTTAAGGGTTTAAGGTTTAAGGTTTTTTAGATTCGTGGCTTTCCCCTGATGTTTGAAGCTACTCAATTCAACAATCGTCACTCGTAATTCGCAATACCTTCACGGCCGACCATTCCAAATTCGTCACTCGTAATTCGCAATTCCTTCACGGCTCAGCATTCCAAATTCGTCACTCGTAATTCCTGGTTCATTCATAAGTCATCTTTCATAACTCATAACTCTCCTACCTTTGCCCTTCAAATACTTCCCCCATGGAGCATAAGCCAGTGTACTACGGAGAATACCTTCAACTAGATAAAATAATAGATGCGCAACAACCCGAAAGTTTTGAAGCAGGCAAAGAACCGGCGCATGATGAAATGTTGTTCATCATCATTCACCAGGCTTATGAACTCTGGTTTAAGCAAATCTTGTTTGAAGTAAACTCGGTGATTTGCATCATGAGCAAGCCACAGTTGAATGACAACTCTCCCGAGATGCAGGTGGTGGTGCACCGCATGCAAAGAGTGGTGACCATTTTAAAAGTACTGGTGCAGCAGATAGATATTTTAGAAACGATGACGCCGCTGGACTTTCTTGATTTTAGAGATATGCTACGCCCCGCCTCGGGTTTTCAGAGCTGGCAATTTAAAATACTGGAAGCCAAACTGGGTTTAAAATTTGAAAGCAGGCATGGGCAGGAATATTACATTTCTCAATTGCAACAAAAAGAAATTGACCTTATCAAAAGTGCCGAAGATGGTCTTTCTATCCTGGAATTGACCAACAAATGGTTGGAAAGAATGCCCTTTGCGGAAGAGGCAAAGTATTGGGATAACGAAACTTTCTGGACCGGCTATGAAACCGTTTACAGCAATAGCCTGGCAGAAACAGAAAAAAATAACCTGGTAAATTTTAAGAAAATATTTTTTGCCGAAGAAGCCGATACCGAAAGAGCTCTCAGCCCGAAAGCCTGCCGCTCCGCCTTGTTTATCATGCTGTATCGTGGATACCCGATGTTGGAGTTACCATATCAATTGCTGGATACTTTATTGGAAATAGACAACCAACTGGGCAACTGGCGCTACCGCCACATCAATATGGTGCGTCGCATGATAGGCACCCGCATTGGCACAGGTGGCAGCACCGGCGCCGGTTACCTGCAGGGTGCCATGGACAAGCATTACATTTTTAAAGAAATATCGCAGTTAAATAGTTTTTTAATAGACAGAAGGAAGCTGCCTACCCTACCAAAAGAATTGGTAGAGGAATTGGGGTACAGGGTAAGTTGATATTTTTCTACACCAACTCTTTCAACCTCTCCACTACCCTATCTACTTCTTCCTTTGTATTGTGTTTGCTAAAACTAAACCGAACCGTTACCTGGTTTGGGTTGTTGTTGATGGCACGAATGACGTGGCTTCCCTGGTCGGCCCCGCTGGTGCAGGCGCTGCCGCCGCTGGCGCAAATATTGTTGATGTCCATGTTAAACAAGATCATTTCAGACTTTTCTGTTTTCGGAAGGCTGGCGCTTAAGACAGTGTACAAACTGCTACCCAACACATCGCCATTGAATGCAACACCTGGTATATGTTTCTTCAGTTGTTCGTGCATGTAGTATTTCAAGGTGCCAATGAAAGCAGCATCCGTTTCATGGTTTTGTGTGGCTATTTCCAATGCTTTTGCAAAACCCACAATGCCATAAATATTTTCGGTACCGGCACGCATGTTACGCTCTTGCCCACCACCATGCACAAAAGGTTTGATGCGCACATTTTCGTTGATGTATAAAATGCCTACACCTTTTGGCCCGTGAAATTTATGTGCTGCGCCGGTTATAAAATGAATGGGAGTATTTCTAAGATCGAAAGGAAAATGCCCTACCGTTTGCACGGTATCGCTGTGAAAAATGGCGTTGTATAATTTGCACAATTCCCCAACGGCATGTATATCCAAAATATTACCAATTTCATTGTTGGCATGCATGAGGGTTACCAACGTTTTTTCTTCAGACGCTGCCAATAATTTTTCCAGGTCATCTATGTCTACGTGGCCATTGGGCAACAATTTTACATAGCTCACTTTCACCGCATCTATCATATCGAGGTGGGTTACGGTGTGCGACACGGCATGATGCTCTATTACCGAAGTAATGATATGCCTGCAACCGAGGTCTCTCACCGAAGCCTGTATTGCAGTGTTGCTGCTCTCAGTACCTCCACTGGTGAAAAATAATTCTGCAGGGTGCGCATTTAAAATTTTTGCCACACTCTTACGGGCCATTTCTATAGCTATCCGGGTTTCCCGCCCATAAGAATAAATAGAAGAAGGGTTCCCAAATTTTTCCGTTAGATAAGGCATCATGGTTTCCAGCACTATCGGATCAAGTGCGGTTGTGGCGGCGTTGTCGAAGTATATGCGGTTCATTGGCCCCTGTCCCCTAAAGGGGAACTTAGTTTTAAAGTTTATAATTTTCTCAAACTTACCTTAATTGAACTGTCTGAAAATTTAATATTGTTACGAATGCTTACAAGCCCGGTTCCCCTTCAGGGGCGGAGGGGCTCTTTACATCTGCTCCTTTATATCTTTCATCAACCTCAGCGCAATATTATCTGCGGTAGTTTCAAAACTACTTTCTGCATAAATGCGAATGATGGGTTCGGTGTTGCTGGTTCTGAGGTGTACCCAATCATTGTCAAATTCTATTTTTAAACCGTCTATTTCGTTTACCGGGTTGTTGTGGTACTTATCTTTTATCTTCCCAAAAACTGTTTTTACATCTACGCCATTTTCCAACACTATTTTGTTTTTGCTGATGAAATAATCTGGGTAAGAGTTTCTAAGTTGCTTGATGCTTTTTTTGGTTTGTGCCAGGTGCGATAGAAAGAGTGCGATGCCAATGAGCGCATCTCTTCCATAATGCAGGTCGGGTACGATGATGCCACCATTGCCTTCGCCACCAATTACCGCATCTACTTCTTTCATTTTATTTACCACGTTCACTTCGCCCACGGCGCTGGCATAATAAGTTCCGCCATGTTTTTCTGTAACATCTCTCAATGCTCTTGTGCTGGAAAGATTGCTTACCGTATTGCCTTTTTGTTTGCTCAACATATAATCGGCCACAGCCACCAACGTATATTCTTCGCCAAACATGCTTCCGTCTTCACACACAAAACAAAGCCTGTCTACATCGGGGTCTACCGCTATGCCTAGGCTGGCTTTTTGCTTCACAACTTCCTGGCTAAGGCCGGTAAGATTTTCGGGCAATGGTTCGGGATTGTGTGCAAATTTTCCATTCACCTCTTCGTTCAGCACCACTATTTTGCTTACTCCCAGGGCTTGCAGCAATGCGGGCACGGCCGTGGCGCCGGTGCTGTTCACGGCATCTACCACTATGCTGAAATCAGCCGCAGCTATTGCAGCAGCATCTACCCATTGGTAACTCAATATCTCATCTATGTGCTCCTGCAGCATTCCTTCATGAATGCTGGTGGTACCCAATTTATCTACATTAGCAAAAGTAAAATCTTCGCTGGCGGCCATCTGCAAAATTTGTTCGCCTTCTGCGCCGCTAATGAATTCACCGTTGTTGTTTAATAATTTTAAGGCATTCCATTCTTTGGGATTGTGACTGGCAGTGAGGATGATGCCACCATCTGCTTTTAACATCGTCACCGCCATTTCTACGGTAGGTGTGGTGCTTAGGTCGAGGTCTATCACATCTATCCCCAATCCATTGAGGGTGGCAATTACCAGGCTTTTAACCATGGCGCCACTGATTCTACCATCTCTGCCCACCACAATTTTCTTTTTGGAAGTTTCTTTTTTGCCGACTTTTTGCTGCAGGATAAGGGTGCCATAGGCTGCCGTAAATTTTACAATATCTAAGGGTGTGAGGTTATCGTTGGTAGTACCGCCGATGGTACCTCTTATGCCGGATATGCTTTTAATAAGTGACATCTTGGAAAAAGTTTTAGGGAGGGCAAAGATAAGAAAGAGTTTGGGGTTATTTGGGTCTTGAGAGGTGGAAAGTGAAAGGGCGACGGCCAATGGGTCAATGGTCAATGTGTTAGCGGTGTTAGCGGCAGGCCAATGTGAGTGTGTAAAACACTACCCCCCGTGTAGAGATTGGTTCAGTTTACAAGCCGCCCTCTATACTTATCGTCTTTCTGCCAATCGGCATTCATTTGCATGCGCAGACTTTCATTGTATCTTCCTGCCCATTGGCTCATTGACCCAACCGTTTTACCATTGAACTAATGACCGACTGACAATTGACGCAATGACCTAATGACCCCATTGACCATTGACACATTGATCATTGACCCATTGACAATTCACCATTCACTGATTGCCCTTTGCCCCTGTACAATTACCTTTGCCGCATGGAACAAGCCTGGTTTAAAGATTGGTTCAACTCTGCCTACTACCACCAACTCTATTTTAACAGAGATGAAACAGAGGCAGAAGCTTTTATCAACAAATTAATAGCGCACTTGCAACCGGCACCGAACAGCACCATGCTGGATGTGGCTTGCGGCAAAGGAAGGCATTCTATGCAACTGGCAAGCAAGGGTTTCAATGCCACCGGTATAGACCTAAGTGAAGACAGCATTACGGAAGCCCTGCAATTTGAAACCGACCACTTGCATTTTTACCAGCACGATATGCGCCTTCCTTTCTGGATCAACTATTTTGACTATGCCTTTAATTTTTTTACCAGCTTCGGTTACTTTCGCACCCAGCGGGAGCACGACAATGCCATAAGAACCATTGCACAATCTTTGAAACTGAACGGCGTATTTGTGATGGACTACCTCAACGTACATTATTCAGAAGATCATACCATTCACCAATCAGAAAAAGAAATTGATGGCGTAAATTTCATCATTACCAAATGGTACGATGAGCATCATTTTTACAAGAAGATTATCATTGAAGATGAAACCAAACAGGAGCCTTTTATCTATACAGAAAAAGTAGCCAAATTTAACCTCGGCGATTTTACAGAAATGTTTGCTTACCAGGGCCTGCAAATTCAGGAAGTATTTGGCAGTTATAATTTTGATAAGTATGATGTAAGAAAATCTCCCCGGTTGATTATGATTTCGAAAAAAATAAAACAGTAAACGAGGTAGGATGTCGGATTTATGATTTATGATTTTTGATTTAGGATGTGTGATTTGTGATTTAGGATTTGTGATGTGGGATTTTTGATTTATGATGTATGATGTATGATGTATGATGTATCATGTATGATGTTTGATGTATGATGTATGATGTTTGATGTATGATGTATGATGTATGATTTATGACGTATGACGTATGATTTGGGATTTATGATGTCGGATTTATGATGTCGGATTTTCATTGGCCAGCTCACATCTAACACCTATCATCTGTCAACTAGCATCTACCAAATATCACCGTCGCCTTTCACTTTTCACTTTTCACTTTTCACTTTTCACTTTTGACTTTTGACTTTTCACTTTTGCCCCGTCCACCTCGTATCCCGGCAGGCTTTTTACTTTTTACTTTCCTATCACTGGCTCCTATTGTTCACCAACATCCAGCGGGCTGTTTCGTACATAGCTGTGGTAAGTTTTGATAGTTTCTTTTTTACCGAATCTTGTTGCGCCACGCTCAAAGGAGGCAAATTGAATTTTACCGGCACCAGTTCTTCCTTGTGTATTCGTATATTTTTTCTATAAAAATAATCGTCGTTTACTACGCCTATCCAACCGGGGGCATGGTAAATGATAAAGGCTGCGTTTTCTCCCTTGGCTGAGTCCAGCAGGTTTCGTCCCAGGGTACTGTTGGTATAAGGCTGCATAAGCATACTGGCAATGGTAGGCAGCACATCTACCTGAGACACAGCTTCGGTTCTCCTTTGTGCAGTAAGCAAAGCAGGTGCATAAAACAAGAGCGGTACATGTTCTTCGGCCAGGCGTTGGTCCGTCCAGGCGGCGGGATACATAGCAGTAGCGTTGCCTTCTACACCATGATCGCCCACAAAAACAAAAATGGTATTTTCAAAATAGAGTTCCTTAGCAGCACCTTCCATAAACTTCTTAAAGCAGTAGTCTGTGTAGGCAAAGGCGTTGTATTCCTTAATAGATTCAAAGCCGTATTTTTTCAAAGTATCTGCAGGAATATCTTTTTGCTCAAAGTCGGTATCCTCTTCGGGTATGTTAAACGGACGGTGGTTGTCGGCAGTTTGCAGTATGGTAAAAAAAGGTTTGGTTTGCCTGGCCATAATGGCGTTGGCTTCCAAAAAAAGGTTTTTATCGCTGATGCCCCAAACATTTACCTTGGGCGCTTTAAATGTACCTTCTTCATAAATTTTAACGCCCCTTATATTATTTATCAAGCCAGCAAAATTATTGAATTGGCTGCGGCCTCCTATAAAGTACATTTTTTCGTACCCTTCAAAATCGTTTATGATGCTGCGTTGGTTTACGGTAGCCTCATTGCGTGTAGCAAACTTGCTAAGTTGCACATCGGGTATGCCGGTAAGGGTGGCAAAGACGCCCCTTGCTGTGCCGAAGGTGGGAGAAAAGCATCGCTCGAAAAATAGCCCTTTTTGCGCAAGCTCATTAAAATACGGCGTGCTGTTTAAAGGGTTACCACTCATGCTGCTTTTATACATGCTAAAGCTTTCGCAAATTACCAGTACAATGTTTGGCTGACTTTCCAATGCCTTACTACCGGGCTGTTTTAAACGCAGGTAGCCATTCTTTTGAACCACATTGTTCTTAAGGTTTAAAAATTGCTCCATCACCGGGTAGTATTCCGTGGCCTTGGTATGGTAGTCCGGATCCCGGAAGCGTAGCGTGGTAAAAAAATTCTGCAACGGGTTCAGCGCAAGGTTACTTTTAAAAGCGTCGTTTAAACTAAAGGCCCTGAAAAAATTCAACGGCCTCACTGTAAGGAAGCCATACATGAACCAGCACAACAACAACATGGCCACGAGGTGCCACCTGCGCCTGTAAGAAAACTTATGAATATTAATGTTCTTATCTTCTACCCCCACATGCGTACGACGAAACATCCAAACCATCATCATTACCGCACCGGCAAGCCCAATGAGTATCCACACAATGGGGTAACTCTGCCAAACCATTTGCAAAGATTCTTTGGGATCTTCTGCAAAAATGAGTGCATCGGCATTCAGCCTTGCATTGATGTAGGAAAATTGCCCAAAATCGGCACCATAAAAAAACAGTACCAGCAGCGTTAATATGCCCAGGTAATACGACCAAAAACGCTTGGCTTTTTCACTGTAAAAAGGAGATAGTTTTCTGAATAAAGAAAAAAAAGTGATGGGGAATAGGATGAACGCTATCCAACGCAGGTCGTACTTTAGGCCCAGCCAAAAAGAAGGAAATAATTCCAGCAAACCAATCTCTTTGGGCTTAAAAAATATGACAGTAGCCACCCGGAAAGCCGTGAAAATAAAAAGATAGATCAGGAATAATTTCACTATCCACTGTATGGTTTTGGAGACCCTCCATTTAATGAACATAATGCGATAATTCTTTTGCTGTTTAGTAAACTATGTTGCATTTGCGGCAACCCGAACTTAACTATTTTTTCTTGTTGTTTAAAAGCAGGTAGCGAGCAGTTTCGTACCAGCCCTCGGTAAAGTATGCCATAGTGCTTTTAATGCTATCTGTTGTAGCACTGGCCACAATGGGCTTATCATTCAAGATAGATACAAAATCTGTTGCCTCCGTAACCAGGCTTCGTCCATAATAATATTCGTTGCTAAGCAAAGAAATAAATCTTGTATCGGGGTCGGCAATAAAAGCGTAGGGTTGCTGCCTGCGGCTGCTATCAAACAGGTTTATACCCATGGTAGTATTGCGATGCGATTGCCGGGCAAGGTAAGCCACAGATGGCAGTATATCCAGCTGTGAACAAACATCATCTATTTTTTTAGGTTGCAACAGGGCAGGTGCATAAAACAACAAGGGCACATGTTCTGCCGTAAAGCCCTGCCGGCTATAGCTTTGCGGGAAGCCATCGCCAGCATCGCCACGTATGCCGTGATCGCCTACAAAAACAAAAATGGTATTGTTGTAATATGCTTCTTTGACGGCAGCCTCAAAATATTTTTCAAAACAAAAATCCGAATAACGAAAAGCGTTGAGTTGATCATTGCTAATGAAACCATATTTGCGCAAAGTATCATCCGGGTAGCTCTCGAGTTTAAACCCAGGCATATCTTCTGCCGGTATGGTATAGGGCCGGTGATTTCCCGCAGTTTGTATGATTGCAAAAAAGGGTTTGTTTGCCTTGGCCAGTTGCTTGTTGGCTGCCAAAAAAAGATCTTTGTCGCTTATGCCCCACACATCATTTACGCCTGCATCAAAACTGTCTTCCTCAAAAATTTTTAACCCTTCAATATTATTGTTTAGTACGCCCCTGATATTAGCCCAGGTGGTACTGCCTCCCAAAAAATAATACTTGCTGTGTTGCTTAAAATCGTTGATGATACTGTGTTGATTCACCGCAAGGGGGTTTCGGCTGGCGGTTGTGGGGTTTTGCACGTCTGGTATGCCGGTGAGTGTAGCCCACACCCCGCGGGCAGTACCAAAGGCTGGCGTAAAACACCTGTTAAAATAAATGCCAGCGTTGCTAAGGCTGTTAAAGAAAGGAGTGCTGTTTAATTTATTGCCATACATAGAACTTTTACTTGCGCTAAAGCTTTCGCAAATTACCAGCACAATGTTTGGTTTTGCCGTGGCCGTTTCTGTATAATTGTAAACCCTTTCAAAGTTCAGGTTGTTGATGTCCGGCTGGTCTACCTCCAGGTAAGCAGCCATTTTAGGATAATACTGTTTTACTTTTTTCAAATCGTAAGAGGCGCTCCTGAATTTGAGCGAACTCAAAAAACTTTGAAACGGATTCAAAGCAGTGTTTCCTTTGAAATCGTCGCCCAGGGAAAAAGCATCGCTCCATCTTAGTGGGTACTGCCCCAGCCTGCCAAATATGAGGGCTGCCAGCACAAGGCCGGTCACCACAAAATACCAGCGCTGCCTTTTGGTAACAGGCACAGAAGAAGCAATTATTTTGCCCAATATTTTGTGTTGCAGCCAGGCATACAGACCTAACAAAACCAGCAGTAATAAGAAGAGTTTAAACACAGGATAAGTTTCGGTTACCATGCCAAAGGAGATGCTGAGGTCGGGTAAAAAATTTACAATAGTTGCATTCAAACGCTGCTGCAGGTAATCGTAATAATAAAAATCGGTGATGTAGGCAAGCAGGAATACCAGGAACACCAGGCTCAATACAAACACCCAAACCTTTTTGGCTGTCTTATTTTTAATCGGGTTCAAAAAAGGCACGATACAAATCAGCAACATGGAAAGCCCAATGACCGAAACAATCCTGGCATCGTAGCGCAGGCCTAATATAAAAGTGGAGCCGGTAAAAGACCGCCCCGGCAAACTATAAGTATAGAAAAAAAATATGCGGTAACAAAACATCCCAACCAGGAGCAACAACATGGATAAAACTACCCATCTTAGCAGCCCCGGAATTCTATTGATCAAAGGCATTCTTAATAATTTAGAACAGCGGCAAAGTTAGATTAATTAATTTTGAGCCCACAACCCCCAATATGAACCCATTGCTGGAGCTGGATAAACAGCTTTTTAGACTTTTAAATAATGAATGGCATCACCCGTTTTTAGATGTTACCATGCCACTCATAAGAAACCAGCATTTGTGGACACCCTTTTACCTTTTCATTTGTCTTTTTGCTGTCATTAATTATAAAAAAGCCGGGGCCTGGTGGGTACTTTTTTTTATTTGCCTGGTTACCCTCACCAACTTTATCAGCAGTGATCTCATCAAAGAAAATTTTTTCAGGGTGCGACCTTGCAACGACCCCGCTATGGCCGACGGCCTGCGGTTCCTGGTAGCATACCGGCCGCAAAGTTCGAGTTTTACCTCGTCGCATGCCACCAACCATTTTGGTTTGGCAACATTTATGTTCTATACCCTGCACAAATACTTGCCAAAAGTAAGCTGGCTGTTTTTTGCCTGGGCGTTTATAATTATATATGCCCAGGTTTACGTGGGCGTACATTACCCGCTCGATGTGATCTTTGGCGGGCTTGTTGGTTTTCTTTTCGGATATTTGTCCGCTAAATCTTTTAATAAGAATCATTTTTTGCAATAAAAAACCACCATGACGGAAATTTTAATCTTGTTCTTCCTTATATTCTTAAACGCCCTTTTTGTGATGACGGAGATGGCGCTGGTGAGTGTTCGAAAGGGAAAACTGGAGGCCCTAAAAAACAAGGGAAGCATAAAAGCTGCCACGGCCTTGAAGTTGGCCGAGAACCCAGATAAATTTTTGAGCACCGTGCAACTGGGTATAACCCTCGTTTCTATCCTCACGGGTTTGTACAGTGGCGAAAAATTTAGCAAAGACCTGCAGCCTGCTATCGAAAAAATTCCATTTCTACAACCCTATGCCCAATCAGTATCCATAACCATTGTAGTGGTAATTGTAACGTTTTTATCTATTATCCTGGGCGAACTTATTCCTAAACGTATTGCTTTGCTCAGGGCTGCACAAATATCTTTGCTTGTGGCAGCGCCAATGAACCTGCTCTCTAAAATTGCTTACCCCATTGTAGGGCTACTGTCATTCGTTTCTGCTTTATTTTTTAGATTGTTTAAACTAAAAACACACAGCGATAGCGCCGTTACCGAAGAAGAGATAAAGGCCATGATATCTGAAGGCAGCGAATTTGGCTCCATTGAAGAAGGCGAAAAAGTAATCATAGAAAGGGTATTTCACCTGGGCGACCGGAGCATTACCTCCCTGATGACACATAGAACGGATATCGTTTGGTTCGATATGAACGATACAGTGGAAGACATCCGCAACAAGGAAGAAGATTTTGCCTTCAGTACATATCCTATTTGCGAAGAATCAATTGACAATATCAAAGGCCTTATTTCTATAAAAGATCTTTTTAAAGCCAACCCACAAGCGCCGCTACATGAAATAGCCAAACCTGCTTTGTTTGTGCCCGAAAACAACAAGGCTTATCAACTATTGGAAAAATTCAAGTCAACCAAAATACATACATGTTTTATTGTAAACGAATATGGCACGCTGGAAGGCATGATTACGCTGAACGACATACTGGAAGCCATTGTGGGAGATGTGCCTGATAGTGGCCAGGAAGAATATGAAATTGTGAAGCGGGATGATGGCAGTTACCTGGTAGATGCACAAATTCATTTTTATAACTTCCTTAGTTATTTTGACCGTGCCGATTGGATGAACCAGGAAGAACAGGACTTTGATACCGTTGCAGGTTTTGTGCTGCACGAGCTGGAACACATTCCTAATACAGGTGAAACCTTTGAGTGGCGTGAGTTCAAAATCGAAATCATTGACATGGACGGACAGAGGATAGACAAGGTAATGGTAACTATTTCGGAAGATATGAAAGAGGAGTTGCAGGAGGATTAAAAACTTACTGTTGCCCTGCTATCCGGGTTATTCAGCTTTGTACTTTTGCGGCTACCGTTTACCGTTACATGCATCAATCCCATTTGCTGTTCATTGTTTGAGTAAAGTAACGTATTAAATATTTGTATACTTTTAGGCTCTTTAATAGCTGTGGCTTCGTAATAACTGTAGATGCCTTCTTCTATCTCCTCGTAACCTAAGTATTTTAAGGCCACGAGCTTACCATCAAGCGTGACCGTAAAATGTTTTTGTACATAATCATTTACCAGCTTGTCCATAGCCGCCCTGTTGGGTGGGTTTATCAGGTCTACATTTGTTTTATAGGCAGAGCGCAGGGCCTTTTCAAAATCATCGGTAAATAGTTTACAGCTTACTTCCAGCGTTTTACCTTTGCCGTTATAATCTATCTCTGCCACACTCACATAAATGGGGTGCATGGCTCCGCCAGAAAAAAAGAGGCAAACTGCCAGGCCGAGAAACCATTTATATAAAATACCAGCCATCGAACGTAGGAGATTATGTTTAAAGTTATATTTGAAGATAATTGTTTGCAAACATAACTTAAACGGCATAAGGGAAACCACAGAATGGATGATTTTGCATTTTATTTTGATTTGGGCTGGAGGCATATCATTAGTGCTGCGGCACTGGATCATCAATTGTTTATTGTAGCGCTGTCTGCCATTTACCTGGTGCACGATTGGAAAAAAGTTCTCATACTGGTAACAGCCTTTACCATCGGGCATTCCCTCACTTTGGTTTTGAGCACTTATGATCTAATAAAAGCTGATACCAACTGGGTAGAGTTCTTCATTCCGTTGAGTATCGTCATTACTTCTTTATTAAATTTTATTAAAACAGAACGTCATTATGGCCAACATCTCAGGCAATATTGGCTGGCTTTATTTTTTGGGTTGATACATGGTCTGGGCTTTGCTAATACCATTCGTTTTATGTTGGCAGATGCACAGGGTATCACCGTGCCCCTGCTCAGCTTTAACCTTGGCCTTGAAGCCGGGCAACTATTTGTGGTAGGAATGATACTCTTGATGAGTTATCTTTTTGTAAATACTATAAAACTAAAAAGAAAATGGTGGGTTTGGGCTTTGTCCGCCATTGCATTTTTTATAGCAGGATATTTTTGTTGGCAACGTTGGCCGGGATGATGGAAAGTAAAAAGTAAAAATTAAAAAGTAAAAAGAATGCAGTTCAATTTTTAGGCTGGGTTTTCCCTTTTCACCTCTATAAAGTATTAATATTTAAGCATAAGAATAAAAAAACAACATCATGAAACAAGTTCTTTCTTTTCTCTTTTTATTGGCAGCTATCGGTGGCCAGGCGCAGGACATTAAAAATAATCCTGGCAGTAATCATGGTAACCGCTTTGAACAGCTGGGAACTATTTTACCAACGCCCAACGAGTACCGCACTGCAAGTGGTGCACCCGGCAACAAGTACTGGCAGCAACGGTGCGATTACGATATCGTATGCGAACTGGATGAGCCTAACAGGAAACTCACCGGGAAGGAAACACTAACTTATTACAACAACTCTCCGGATGTACTTACCTATTTGTGGTTGCAGTTAGATGAGAACCAACATAGCTCTGTAAACAACTCGGGTTTTGAGAGTAGTAATTTCATGAACAAAAACCTAACCGAGGCCGACGTGGAAAGCATGAGCGGCAATAGAGACAAGGAGTATGGTCACAACATTACAAAGGTTACCAATGCCACCGGCACAGCCTTAAAATATACCATCAATAAAACCATGATGCGGGTAGAACTGCCTACTCCATTAAAAGCAGGCCAGCAGTTTATTTTTAAGATTGAATGGAACTACTACATCAGTGATCGCATGAAATATGGCGGCCGTGGTGGTTATGAATATTTTCCTGAAGATGGCAATGATATCTATACCATGACGCAGTGGTTCCCCCGCCTTTGTGTGTACAGCGATTTCCAGGGCTGGCAGAACCACCAGTTTGCAGGCTCCGGCGAGTTTGCGCTCATATTTGGAAATTACAAGGTAGCTATGACCGTTCCTGCAGATCATGTGGTAATGTCAACTGGCGTAGGCCAAAATTTTCAGCAGGTTTTATCTGCCAAAGAAATGGCCCGCTGGCAGCAGGCACAAACGGCCAAAGATGTAATAGAAATAGTTACCCTGGCAGAAGCAAAAGCCAAGGAACCAAAAAAATCAACTCAAAAGAAAACCTGGATTTTTAAAGCAGACATGGTGCGAGACTTTGCCTGGGGCAGCAGCAGGAAGTTTGTGTGGGATGCCATGCCAATTACCGTAGAAGGAAAAAAAGTAATGTGCATGAGCGGCTACGGTAAAGAAGCGTACAACCTATACCGTAAGTACAGTACCAAAGCGGTAGCACACACCATAAGAACCTATTCAAAATTCACCATCCCTTACCCTTACCCGGTGGCACAAAGCCTGGAGGCAGCTAACGGTATGGAATACCCGATGATCTGCTTCAACTTTGGCAGAACGGAGAAAGATGGCACTTACAGCGAAGGCTCCAAAAATGGTATGCTGGGCGTAATTATTCACGAAGTGGGCCACAACTTTTTCCCCATGATCATCAACAGCGACGAACGCCAGTGGACCTGGATGGATGAAGGCCTGAACTCCTTTGTAGAATACCTTTCAGAAGAATTGTGGGACAATAAATTTCCTGTGAGTAAAGGCCCTGCCTATAAGATTGTAGATTATATGAAGCTTCCAAAAGACCAACTGGAGCCCATTATGAGCAACAGCGAAAACATCATCATGTTTGGTCCCAATGCTTACAGCAAACCTGCCACAGGGCTAAATATCCTGAGAGAAACCATCATGGGCAGAGAATTGTTTGACTATGCCTTTAGAGAATATGCCCGCCGCTGGGCGTTTAAACATCCTACACCTGCCGATCTTTTTCGCACAATGGAAGATGCCAGTGCGGTAGACCTTGATTGGTTTTGGCGGGGATGGTTTTATGGTACAGAAGCATGCGACATTGCTTTGGACACGGTGAAATGGGCAAACCTTAATACACAACCTGCTGCTGCGAGACCTTCCAACGGCAACAGTTTTTCTCAACCAGTGGGCAAACCACTCTTGAACACATTTGAAGACATTTCTAAAATAAGAAACAGGGAAGATAAAAAAATACAATTTGCCGTGGATGCAGATACAAGCCTGCGTGATTTTTACTGGAAATATGCCCGGGACTTTGCGAAGGTTGATATGACTCCGCATACAACCAACTTCCCTCCAGCCAGCACGGACACTCTGACCAACCAACAAAAAATAAGCATTGCTGGTAATAAAAATATGTATGAATTAACCTTTAGCAACAAAGGCGGCCTGGTAATGCCAATTATAATAGAATGGACCTACAAAGATGGCAGCAAAGAAATAGACAGGATAGACGCACAAGTATGGCGCAAGAATGAAAACAAAGTGGTTAAAACTTTTATGAAAGACAAAGAGGTTGCTTCCATCAAATTGGATCCTATGAGAGAAACGGCAGACATTGATGAGAAGAACAACACCTGGAATGTTACTACCGAAGCATCTAAATTTCAATTGTTCAAAAACCGCACTGGCAGTGCAAGAGGTGCCGGGGGTGGTGTAAATCCAATGCAAAAAGAAATAAAATAAAAACATTTTTACATCGCTGGATGCGAATTAAGAAAAGGCAAATTGAAAAAATTTGCCTTTTCTTTTAAAATTTATTTTGTGATATCAAATTTAATTTTACCTTTACGCCCGAAACCACAACTGCAGCATCTCCTCTTTGTTGCGATTGCATAGCAATCCATTATCACCACCAATATATCTATCTCTTTAAAGTTGCATCGTTGCATAGTATTTCTCTGTCTTCGTGTGTTTAATTTTCTAGTGAGCCACTGTTCTCTGTCCTTTTATTTTTTAAACAGTTTTGCTTACAACTTAAACACACAATTATGAAAAAAATTACACTTTTCTTATGCTCTCTTGCGATCAGTTTACTTGCAATTTCCCAGCAACAGCCTTGCCCGGATATTCAGAGTAATGGCTTCACACCAGTTAGTTCCGTTGGTAACACTTGTACTTCCAGCGTTTTTGTTTTTGCCACGGGCGATGTCGCAGCAAACAAATCTTTAAGAATCACCGTTTACATTGGCAATGTAGCTACCGGAACTATTGTTGCTGATTCATGCTATTTAGTACCCGGTGGTAGCTCAAGCACCATGTATGTAAGCCCCACATTTAGTGCTCCCTGCGATGCCACTATTACTTATGTGCTTTCTCGTAGTACTAACTCACAATGCGGTGGTCAGGTTTGTGGCACAACCATCACAGTAGATGCTGGTCCGTTACCAATTGCTTTAACCAACTTTTTTGCCAGCAGAACTAATGCTGCCGTAACGCTTACCTGGAAAACAGAAAGCGAAATCAATGCGCAAGAATTCGTTATTCAAAGAAGCACTGGTGGAACCTTCGTTAACATTGCAACTGTTCCTGCAAAAAACATTGCTACAGGAAGCAGCTACTCTTTCGTTGACAAGAGTAACACTGCTAAAAGCGTTAGCCAATACAGGCTGAAAATGGTTGATGTTGATGGCGCTTCCAAAAATAGTGACATCAAAGTTGTTAAAGGTTCTGGCGTTGCTGCAGATTTTAGCATCTACCCTAACCCAAGCAACGGAGCTGCTAAAGTTAGTATCTCTGATATTTCTGGTCCCACTGATGTTCAGTTAATTGACAATACCGGTCGTATTTTAAAAACCATTTTGTTGACTAACACCAACACAGTTGATTATAACAGCCTGCAAAAAGGTATGTATATGATCCGTATCACCAACAGAACAACGGGTGAAACTTTGACAAAAAAGTTGAACGTAGTTAACTAAGTAACAAACAATCCATAGTAAGAACTGCCCTTTTCAGGGCAGTTTTTTTTTGCACAAATTTTTATCACACAGCTCCTTTCACCAAAAGTGCAACCGTTGATCCCATGGATTATTTTAATTTTGAAGAAATGTTACTAAAAAATTCTCGTCGACTATTCCAGCTCAAACCCGTATTAGCGGTGGCATTTTTGTTTGCAGCTTCCAGCCTGTTGTTCGGCACCTGGGTGTCTTATATTCCTGCCATAAAAGAAAAGCTCTCCTTTACCGATGCTACCCTTGGTCTGTCACTTTTGTTTTCGCCGCTGGGCGCCATTACAGGAGTTTTTATTTCAACAAAAATTTTTAGCAAAATCCCGGTGGGCAAATGGATGCTGGGTGGATACCTTGCTCTGTGTATTATTATGGTATTGCAAATTGAGTCGCCAAACAGGCCTACGTTATGGATTTGCCTCTATTGTTTTGGAGTGGTGAGTTTTTTAAATGGGGTTGCTACTAATGCCACCATTAACATGATGGAAAAAAAATACGATCGCCTTTTAATGAGTAGCTGTCACGCACTCTATAGCCTTGGCGGAGCGGTGAGCGCTGGAATAGCCGCTACCCTGGTTGCGCTGGGCTTTGCAAAGGGTTGGCATATTGTTATAGTTGTTACAGCTATCGTGGCCATCATTTATTTCAATCGAAATCACATACTGCAGAATCAAGAGATCATCCACTCCGGTTCGGGATTAAAATTTCCTTCCGTCTCGGTTTTGGGTATCTCCTTTATTTGTATGATTCTTTTTATGGCAGAAGGCTGTGTGGCAGATTGGAGCGGCATTTATTTCAAAGAAGTGCTACAAGCACCGAAAGAATATGTGAGCCTGGGATATGGCAGTTTTGCAGTGGCCATGACGATAGGCAGATTGAACGGTGACTACATTGTTTCAAAAACCGGCAATAAAAAAGCGGTGGTTTGGGGCTGTATCCTGGCAGCGATGGGATTTTTGATGGTGGTGTCCATCGACGTTATAGCAGTAGTGCTGGGAGGATATATTGTCATCGGTTTTGGTTGCTCCAGTATTGTACCTATTTTGTTTCGTGCATCTGCAAACATTCCGGGCCTTAGCAGAGTGGAAGGGTTCGCAATGGTAACAACCGGGGGACTGATTGGATTTCTTGCCGGGCCTTCACTCATCGGTATCGTGTCGGAGCAGGTGGGCTTATCGGCAGGACTTTCTTTGTTGGTTTTACTTGCTATGGCAGCCGCTGTTGTTGCATGGCGAAATCCTTTTCTTACTATTCCGAATGCCAAGCCAATAACACAAAACTTTAATGAACAGTTGTATTAAGCCCGCAGCATGAACAATGGGTACATTATCCATTTCTCCAGGTAAGATAAACAGGAACGATGGATTTACAAACCTGTTCTACCATCCCTAAGGGCATTTTTCTTTCCTTTATTTTTTAATTCCCACGCAATCATTTCAGCCGTTTTCTCAGGTTTCTTTCTTGGGCCTGTGGCAACTGATGGGGTTGTACTGCCCGGTTGTAACAAATTATTGCGCTCCCAATTCTCGGTCCTTACGAGAGCTCCGGTAGAAGGGTTGAAGTAGCGCCACTCGCCTTGCTTCACACTGTATTGTTCTGCCTTTACAATCTTAAATTCAACAATCTCGTTGCTACCAGTTCCATAAATAGCAATGGTATCGTAGGGCGCTTCAGGGTCGTAACCTTTCCAGCTTTCATCACGCAAGGGCTCTCCTAAAAAAGTAAAATATTGCTGCACCCCGTGTTTACCGCCTTTTTTATAATTCTCTACAGCAAGCAGGTCGCCCTGTATTGTATACCTGCGCCATAATCCTTCTTTGGCTCCTTTTATAAAAATTCCTTCTTCCTCATAACCAGGCTCGCCCCGCAATTCGGGCACTCTTATCACCCAAATGCCTTCCTTAATACCATCCTTTCTAATAATGTTGATGGTATCGCCTTTTGCATTAATCTTAAAATCTTTGTATTGAGCAGACGCAGTTGCCGAAAAGAAAAAAACGCCGATTGCTACCACCCACATTTTCTGTACTTTTAAATGTTTCATTGCTAATTTTATTTATTAACCTATTTATCAAAACAGATGATAAAAAACCTTTCAGTCAAATTTACCCTTTTCCTTCTTTTCTTAAATGTTAATTATGCCGGTGCACAGGTAAAACCATCTACTGCTGCCGAAAGATCTGCCGGACTTGTGCAACGCAAACTGTTAGACGAAAATAGCACTTTGAAAGACCTCAAATTTCGCAATATTGGCCCTACCAACATGAGTGGCCGGGTAGTAGATGTTGAGGTAAATCCGCAAAACCCTACAGAATTTTATGTGGCCTATGCAAGTGGTGGGCTTTGGCACACTACCAACAATGGCCAAAGCCTTGTACCCATCTTTGAAAAAGAAAACGCTTACAGCATTGGAGATATTGCGGTAGACTGGCAAAGCCGCACCATTTGGGTGGGCACTGGCGAGAGTAACAGTAGCCGAAGTTCTTACTCCGGTAACGGTATTTACAAAACTACCGACAACGGAAAAAACTGGACCTGGCTTGGCTTGTCCGAAAGTCATCATATAGGTAAAATAGTTTTGCATCCTGCCGATAAGAACACAGCCTGGGTGGCTGCTATTGGGCACTTGTACTCACCAAGCAAAGAAAGAGGTGTTTACAAAACCATCGACGGCGGCAAGACCTGGAAGCATTCCTTACAGATAGACGACAATACCGGTGTTATAGAGATGGACATCAACCCAAAAAACCCTGATGAATTGTATGCCTGTGCCTGGTACCGCACCCGCCGTGCCTGGAACTTTGAAGAAGGCGGAAAAACATCTGGCATTTATAAAAGCAACGACGGCGGCAATAATTGGAAACTCATTTCTACTGCTGCTGCCGGTTTTCCTACAGGCGATAAAATAGGTCGCATTGGTATAGCTGTGCATGCCGCTAACCCTTCTATTCTCTATGCAATTGTAGACAACCAGAATAACCGCCCCGATACGGCAAAGGTAAAAGCTGATACCAACTACGTTTTGAAAGATTTTAGAAACATCAGCAAAGAAGTTTTCCTGGCAATGGATCAAAACAAATTAGACAGCTTTTTGGCAGACAACAATTTTGACACTAAGTACACTGCTTTATATGTAAAAAAAATGGTGAAAGAAGATTCTATCAAGGCTACAGCAATTTTTGATTATCTCTTTAATGCCAATACAGCCCTGTTTGAAACGCCCATTATAGGTGCCGAAATGTACCGCAGCGATGATGCAGGAATGAGCTGGAAAAAGACCAATACAAAACCGCTGGAACTCTATAATACTTATGGCTATTACTTTGGAAAATTAACTGTTGCCAGCGACGATGCCAACAAACTTGTTATCCTGGGCTTTGACCTGGAAGTGAGTACAGATGGCGGTAAAACTTTTAAGGTAAAAGACAAAGTATCTACCCACGCAGACTGGCATTCCTGCTGGATAAACCCTGCCAACAACAATCATTGGGTAGCTGGAAACGATGGTGGCTTTAATGTTACTTACGACAATGGAGATCATTGGTTCAAAGGCAACACACCTGCTGTAGGCCAGTTTTACAACATCACAACAGACAATGCCAAACCTTACAATGTGTATGGAGGCCTGCAAGACAACGGTGTTTGGTATGGCCCATCTACTGCCAAAGAATCTGACCAATGGAATTATGAAAACCCTTACCCATGGAAGCGAATGGGCGGAGGAGATGGCATGCAGGTTCAAATAGACACCCGTGATAATAAGACACTTTACAGCGGATCGCAATTTGGATTTTACAGCCGCCGCAGTACAGATGGCGGCCGGGGTGCTGTTATTTATCCCCGTCATGCCCTGGGCGCTGAGGCCTTCAGGTACAATTGGCAAACACCCATCTTGCTGAGCAAACACAACCAGGATATTTTGTATTATGGCACCAACCGCCTGCACCGTAGCATGAACAAGGGTGAGAATCTTGAAGCTTTGAGCTCTGATCTTACGAATGGCAAAAAAGAAGGCGACATTCCTTTTGGCACCATGACCAGCATCAGCGAATCTCCGCTGAAGTTTGGCCTGATCTATATAGGCACGGATGATGGAAACATACAAGTGAGCAGAGATGGCGGCTATACTTTTACGTTAGTGAGCAAAAAACTACCACAGGGCTTGTACGTTAGCCGGGTCTTGGCTTCACAATACAAACTGTCACGAGTGTACGCCACGCTTAATGGATACCGCAACGATAACTTTGCAGCCTATGTATATGTGAGCGAAGACTATGGCCAAACCTGGACGGCTATTGGTAAAAACCTGCCGGCAGAGCCGGTGAATGTGATCATTGAAGATGCCAAAGAAGCAAACATACTCTACCTTGGTACCGATAATGGTCTCTATACATCTTTCACCCGTGGCGAAAATTTTATGAGCATGGGTCAGCAATTGCCAAATGTAGCGGTGCACGATTTAGTTATACAAACCCGGGAAAATGAATTGGTAATTGGTACCCACGGCCGCAGCATCTACATCACCAAGCTGGATGAGGTGCAAAAAAAATATGCTGCCCGAAAATAAATTTACATTTGCAATCATGAAAGATTTTAAGAACTATTACATCATTGGTGCCAGTCCGGAGGACGTTTACATTGCCCTTACCAATCCGGCCACTTTACAATTGTGGACGGGCGAACCTGCCACCATGAGCACCGAGCCGGGCAGCGAATTTTCTTTGTGGGAAGGCAGCATTGCCGGTAAGAACATTGCTTTTGAGCCGGGGAAAAAGATAGTACAGGAATGGTACTTTGGCGACCAGGAAGACGCTTCCGTAGTTACACTCATTTTGCATGCTCACAAGCAGGGAACCTCCGCAGAATTGCGGCATACCAACATACCAGACGAAGCTTATGATGAGATTGTAGATGGCTGGAACGAAGTATATTTTGATAGCCTCATTGACTTTTACGAAGAATAAAAACAGCCAAGCAGATTTTTTTTTATTTAATGCCCGGGCAACAACCCGGGCATTTTTTATTACCCTAACAAAAAACCCCTCTCACGAGTGAAAGGGGCAGTTTGATTTTAATATACCAGGTCGTTTATTTTACTCCAAATGCCAGGAGGCTTTTATCTTCAATAAAGGCTTCCAGTTCATCGCCCACTACGCACTCACC
>JBBSJJ010000004.1:0-65099 GCA_038257335.1 Chitinophagales bacterium
GAAGTGTAATTGTAACGTACTACATCAGTATTGTATTCTGGTGTGCCGCCCAGGTAAGCAGCATAAGTGGCTTCGCCAAAATCGAGGTAATGCTGTTGGTTGTTGCTAGTGTTGATGATGTGAATTTGCGTAAGGCCATTCTTTCTTTCGGAAATAGTCATGTTGTTTTTAAAAAGATCAAAACCTTCAATTAGGATGCTATCGCTATGTGCAATGAGTTCTTTCCAATTGCCGGCATCGGTATTGTCTTCGCTGCTGGTCATGATCTTAAAGTTCTTCGCACCGTCTGCATTGGTACGAATATAAAAGCGATCGTTGGCATGGTCTACGTCATACAAGACTTCCTTGCGCCTTGGTTGAAATATTTTGAATTCAGCCATGGGTTGGCTGGCAGCAATAAAGCGCTGCTCTGAAGAAAGGGTAGCCTGCGACACAATGAGAATGTATTTTTCAGATTTTGTTTTCCCGACACCTATATAGTTGCTGGGGTCTGCTTCGGTATATACGGTTACATCTGCCGAGGCATCTGTGCCCAGCACATGCCTCTTTACTTTTTCTGATAAAAGTGTTACCGGGTTCTTGGCGGTGTAAAAAATGGTTTTGTTGTCTGCCGCCCAGGTTGCATCGCTTTGCGTGCGTGCAATAGCATCTTTGTAAGTTTCGCCCGTCTCCAGGTTTTTAATATAGATGGTATATTCATTGCGGCTCACCGTATCTACGCCATAAGCCAACAACCTGTTATCGGGGCTCACGCTCGTGCCACCCACCCGGTAATATTCGTAGCCTTCTGCCATTGCGTTCACATCCAGTAACACTTCTTCTTTGGCATTCAGCGTTCCTTTTTTACGACAGGAAACATAATAATCCGTTCCTTCTACCATGCGGGTATAATAGAAATAGCCATTTTTAAAAACCGGTACACTCTCGTCTTTTTCTTTGATGCGGGCTTTCATTTCGGAGTACAATTTTTCTTGCAAACCTTTGGTGGCAGCCATCATGGTATCATAATACCGGTTCTCTGCTTCCAGGTATTTTACCACGTTGCTGCTGTCTGCGCCCTTCTTAAAATAATCGTTCATCCAAAAATAATTGTCTAAACGGGTATCTCCGTGAGCGGTCAAATTTCTGGGCTTTTTTTCAGCCACCGGCGGCTGTATGTTTTGTGGCCATTGATAATCCATATTCTGTAGCGTATTTGTAGTGTTACAAGAAATAAACAAACCAAGGATGGTGCCTGCAGCTAAGCGGGCCAGGGGTTTGGTGCAATACATAAGTTTATATTTTGGCAATGATAAATGTAAGTTTTTTTATAGTTAGCCGCAGCGCATGCAGCACAAAAGGTTTTACAAACGTATCAAAAAAGGTCGCAAATTTATTTAGCCTTGCCTTCTTGCCAGTACCACTACGTTTTTAAATTTTTTGGTTTTTCCTTGCAGGTTGAACACTTCGGTATACACGACGTAGATGCCGGCAGGTAGCATCTTGTTCTTTTCTCCCAAACCATCCCAACGGAAATAACCTTTCAGGCCTGCAAGGGCATTGCGTTGCAAGTAACGAACGGGGCGGCCTGCTCCATCAAAAATGGTCACGTTTGCCACATAACCCGGCTCCGGAAAATTATATTCCAGGGTTAAAAAGTCATCGAGGCCATCATTATCGGGGCTCACAATCTCCGGCGTAGCCGTAACCATACCTTGCACGCTGGCATCTAACCGGTACTGCGAATTTTTATAAGTGGGCGTGCCATAACCTACGTTGGTAGCGGCACTGTGCCAATTGGCAGCCTGTTCGTTTATGTTAAGCGTTTGCAGATTGTCTGCTGTGGTATCGTCAAAGTTGATTCTTTCAAGTGCCACGCCCTCTTTGTTGGTAATGAGTTTAAAATGCCATTTATCAGTGTAATTAATTTCATCTATCACAGCGCCCTGTTCATTCAGCAGGATCACATTGCCTTTATCATCATTAAAAGAAGGCATATTTATTTCTACAAAAGCCGCCGGGCTATTGGCCACATAAACTGCTTTTACCAGCGCTGCACTTTGCGTAACTACTATATAGTCCTTAGGAAACAGCAGGTAATCTTCTGCACTTACCTGCGTAACACTTGCAATGACCCCACTGGTACTGCGATTGGCAAGGTAAGCATTGCGCAGACTGATGATTTTATTGCTGCGGTTGTATAGTTCCACATAATCGTTGCTATTGGGTGCCGGGTTAAAGAGGATTTCGTTTACCACTACATCGTGCCGCAAGAGGCTTTCGTACAAACCTACCCGGGCAGTTTGATTGCCTGCAAGTGCATTGCCGGCACAATCTGTAAGAGCCGTTACACTTATGGTGTAAATTTTATTGGGCTGCAGTGGATTGGCAAGACGCAAAGCCACCCTGTCAAAGGCAAAGGCCAGCGGCCTGGCAATTTGCGGGGCGCCAATACCATCGCTGATGCTGTAGCTAGATGCAATGGCAGCTTTGCTGCTATCCAACGGCTCGCTAAAAACCAATACTATATTTAAATTATCAGTGGCGTAAGCACGTACTAAAGTTGGAGAAGTAGCATCCGCATTTGTACCATCAACAGAATTTTTTTTACCGGGTGTACCGCCTTTTGCGTCGGTGCTGGCTTTCCAGTTACTCATGCCACTGCAGGGGTTCTTCCTGTCTATCATTTCAAGCGTCCAACCACCGCCTTTCTTCAATTCATTTTGGTACCAGGCATCATTATAATTTACTACATGAATGAGCATTCCATCGGGAGAGCGCAAATACAATTGATCGCCCGTGTTGCCCAGGCTTGGGAAACTCGTAACGCCCAATGTAGGGGCGAAGGCAGACAATGCTGCCACTGCACTTCCTGTGCAAATCACTACAAAACTATCCGCTCTTAAAAGATAAGAGGGCAAAGGTCCGCTCTGGCCACTTGGTTTGCCAATGCGCCAACCTAGCAAATTAATATCGAAGCCTGAAGTATTTCTCAGCTCTACCCACTCCGCATCTGGCAGGCCCACCAGCGGTGTAGGATCAGCCATAATCTCATCTATCAAAACATCATATTGACCCACTGTAAAAAAACCAAAAGTTGCCGTGCTGTTGCTTTGCGTGTTTCCCACTAAATCTTTCACGCCGTTCACCGTAAGTAGCAGGCTGCTGCGATTGGGAAAATTATTGGCAAAAGTTAAATGAACGAGTGCCGTGTTGCCTGCATCTCTGATAGCTGTGAGCGGGGCTCCAATACTGTTGTTTACATTATAATTTGCAGCTACCTGGCTGCTGGCGGTTTCCACCGGCTCGCTAAATAATACATCCAGCGTGTTGATGCTGGTGGCCGTGGCCGACAACACTGCAGGAGGAGTAACATCAGGTACAAAATCTGTAACAGCTATGTCATCAAAGAAATGGCGCTGAAAAAAACTAGCGGTGCTTTGTCTTATCCAGATACCAAAAAAAGCGGACGTTGTATAAGTAGCATCTGTTACAACACCGTCGCTGGCGTAGCTGCTACCGGTTCCTGTTAGATCCCGGCTCAAAGACCAGAGATTGGCAGCATTCCGTGTAACCCGTACCCGCATGGTATTGTTACTGGTATTCGTACTGCCATTGACACCATCAATAATTTTTATGGCAGGCAGCCCGGCGTCTTTTCTGTACAAACTTATTTCATCGTCCGTATTACCAATGCGCACAAAATATCCTGTGGTGCTTGCAAGGGTTAGATCGCTGGCAGAAGCAGTGAGGTACACATCTGTATAGTTGGTGCCGGAAGTATTAAAACTGAACTGGCAATAAAAATCCCACTGAGCTGATAATGCTTTTGTGCTGGCTGTGCTAAGGTAAAAATTGCTGCTGGCGATAGTGTTGTTGCTTTGCAGCTGTTGCGAAGCATTTACTATAAAGTCGGCAGTGTTTCCAGTCCAGGCGGGGTTGCTGGTAAAATTGCCGTCGTTAAAATTATCTGAGAATTGTGCCTGCGTGGTAAAACAGGTGAGTAGGACAAGCAGGCAGTTCAGGATGTTCTTCTTCATAATTTGAAACAGTAATTTTTAAAGATACTATATTATGATTCGTTTCGTCTCACCGTGTTCAATAATTGGGCTGGGCGCTTTTAGGTGAAGGCGCTCAGACTTTCTCAGCCCGAAAACTCATTGCTATATTAAAGAGCTTTGAAACGCAAAAGCTGCTTTGCTATCATTAACCAACTTGCAAATGATTTTGGTAGCTAACCTTTTTGTCTGTATTTTCGATACCCATTATGACAATGATAAAACATAACATAAAGTTTATACAGAGCCATTGGCGGACCTGAGTATCACTTTATGTATTAAGATAAAGCTGCCTTCCGCCAAAAACGGGAGGCTTATTTTTTATAGTCTAAAAACAGAAAAATGAAAATTGCGGTTGTAGGCGCTACCGGCCTGGTAGGTACAAAAATGTTGCAGGTGTTGGCTGAGCGGAATTTCCCGGTTACGGAATTGTTGCCAGTAGCTTCAGAAAAATCGATAGGAAAAGAAATTGAATTTAAAGGAAAGAAATACAAGGTTGTAAGCATGCAGGATGCTATTGATGCGAAGCCCGCTATTGCACTTTTTTCTGCGGGCGGCAGCACATCCCTGGAATGGGCTCCGCGGTTTGCCGACGCTGGCATTACTGTGATAGACAACAGCAGCGCCTGGCGCATGGATGAAACAAAAAAATTGGTAGTGCCCGAGGTAAACGCTTATGTGCTAACGGCAGCAGATAAAATTATTGCAAACCCCAACTGCAGCACCATACAAATGGTAGTAGTTTTAAAACCCTTGCACGACCGGTATAAAATTAAGCGGGTGGTAGTGAGTACTTACCAAAGTGTAACTGGCACTGGTGTAAAAGCAGTAGAACAAATGATGAATGAACGCAAAGGTATAGATGGACCGATGGCTTACAAATATCCGATCGACATGAATGCAATACCACAGATAGATGTATTTACCGAAAATGGTTACACCAAAGAAGAAATGAAAATGGTGAATGAAACCAGGAAAATCATGGAGGATAATTCTATTAAAGTAACGGCTACCTGTGTGCGCATACCTACCATGGGAGGCCACAGTGAATCTCTGAATATAGAGTTTGAAAATAATTTTAGTACTGCCGAAGTAAAAGATATTTTACACAGCAGCCCAGGTGTAGTGTTGCAGGATGATCTTGAAAATTCCATTTATCCCATGCCCTTAACAGCGCATGACAAAGACGATACATTTGTAGGCCGTATTCGCCGGGACGAAAGCCAGCCGAACACATTGAACTGCTGGATAGTGAGCGACAACCTGCGCAAAGGCGCTGCCACCAATGCTGTGCAGATTGCAGAAGAGTTGGTGAAGAAGGGGTTTGTGTAGCCCCTCCGCCCCTAAAGGGGAAAAGCCCCCTCTAGCTCCCCCGAAGGGGGAGAATTACCGAAGCGATAAGAGGCCCCTCTAACTCTCAGAAAAGGCCCTACTATCTGCCCGAAGGGGGAGGATGACCGAGGCCAGAAAAACATGCCAGTGTAAAGTGGAGAAAAATAAAAAGCAGAAGCAATCAAGATTAATGGTGGCTTCTGCTTTTATAATATAGTAGCTTTAAAATTCGCTAAGATAGTTCTCCCCCTTTGGGGGAGCTAGAGGGGGCGCTTAACTAATCGTCCAGGTCTCTCTACCCCTTAATAATTTATCCAAATCGCCTTTGCCAGATTTGGCCACAGCGTCCTGCAATTGCATGGCCATCATATCTTCATAGCAAGGCCTGTCTGTTTCATAAAATACACCAAATGGTCTTGGTAGATGTCCCTCTAGTTTGGGGTCATCAAACATGCGGATAAGAATCTGGGCTTTGTAAAAATCTTTTTCGTCGTGTATCCACAGGTCATCTGTGCTGGCGCCTTCGCCGAGTTCTACAATCACAGGCTTAAAACCATCCAGTTTGATGCCTTTATTTTGGGTAGCACCAAATACGAGTGGCTTACCCTGCTCCAGGAAAATAACTTCATTTGCCTTGCTACTTTTTTCGGTAAATACCTCAAAGGCTCCGTCATTAAAAATATTGCAATTCTGATAGATCTCCAGGAAAGAACTGCCTTTGTGATGGTGGCTGCGCAGCAACATTGCCTGCAAATGTTTAGGATCTCTATCCATAGAGCGTGCAATAAAACTTGCATCCGCACCCATGGCCAGGGCCAAAGGGTTAAACGGATGATCAATACTCCCCATTGGAGTGCTCTTGGTAATTTTTTTCTCTTCGGAAGTTGGAGAATATTGTCCCTTTGTTAAACCATAAATCTGGTTGTTGAACAATAGAAGATTCACATCAAAATTCCTGCGTAGCATATGGATGGTATGATTGCCACCAATGCTCAAACTATCTCCATCGCCCGATACGATCCATACACTCAACTCCGGGCGGGCAGCTTTTAAGCCACTTGCTACGGCGGTTGCACGACCGTGAATACTGTGCATGCCATAGGTGTTCATGTAATAAGGAAAGCGACTGCTGCAGCCAATACCACTCACAATTACAAAGTTCTCCCTGGGAATACCGAGCGTGGGCATGATCTTTTGTACCTGGGCAAGGATGGAATAATCGCCACATCCCGGGCACCAACGAACTTCCTGGTCGGTTGCAAAATCTTTAGGGGTGAGGACTGGCTTTTCTGCAATGGTAATGTCTGACATAAATTGAATTGAATTACAAATTTACTGAAAATTACATCTCCTGAATTACATCTTTAACTTACTTATAATTGTATCTCCAAATATAAAGTATAAAATATATAAAAGGCCGCTGGTAAACCAACGGCCCCGGCCGGTTAGGGCCTCAAATCATAGATGAAGACAACATCGGTTAACAGAAGTTTACCGAAGGAGTCCCTGATTTATTTCTAGACATTTATACCTCCTTTTTCTTTGGTGAATAATAAAATTAGGAAGAAAATCCACCCGAAAAAAAATTTTTATCCCGAACAAATGAACCATCTTTTTGTATCTGGAGAAGCCAGTCACATGCCTTAAAAAAACCATACAATTAATTTTCCTGCAGTGCTTCCCAATATTCTGCAGCCCGGCGGGTGTGTGGCACTACGATAGTGCCACCCACAATATTGGCTACGGCAAACACTTCATACAATTCAGGGGTAGATATTTTAAGTTCGTGTGACTTGCCCAAATGGTATTTGATGCAGTCGTCGCAGCGCAATACCATACTTGCAACCAAACCCAGAAGTTCTTTCGTTTTTTCATCTAAGGCACCTGCTGCATACGTATTGGTGTCAAGGTTCCAGAGTCTTTTTATAACGAGGTTATCTTTGCTCAAAATAAGCTCGTTCATTCTTGTACGATAATCATTGAATTCATTTACCAGGTTGCTCATCTTTAAATAATTTTGAGGCCAAAGTTATAATAGCTTTAGGGAAAGGACAGGCGAAACTTTTAGCTGAAAGGATAATTTTAAAGAGAAACTGCGACGCAGATTTTGGTGCCTTTGCCGTTGTTTAATTGCAAGGTCCCCCCAATTTCTCCTATTCTTTTTTGCATATTCTTAAGGCCGTTACCAAAGCTGTTCTCATTTATAATTCCAGTTCCATCGTCGGAAACTTCTATGCAAAACAAGCCATTTTTCATATGCAGCTCAAGGCTCGCCTGGCTTGCTCCGGAATGCTTTAAAATGTTGTGCAGGGCCTCTTTGATTATGAGAAAAAGATTTTTGCGCAGCACGCCTCCCAACACAGTTGTAAGTGGCAAATCGCCGGTAATATTAAACTGAAAACGGATAGGGCTTCCTTCAAAAAAAGAAAGTCCAAACTGCCGGGCATATTCTGTAAAACTTTGTAAAGAATCATTCTCAGAATTCAAACTCCAGATGATGGTGTTCATGCGGGCAGCAATTTCTTTGGCAGTGTTGGAAATCTTGTGTGCAAAATTTATTTGTTCCTTGCTCAGCACACCCGAAGTTTGTTGCGCCATAAGATCGCTCATCATTCTTATACTGCTGAGGCCTCCGCCAACGTCGTCGTGCAAGTCGGCAATGATGCGTTCTCTTTCCAACATCACTGCCTGCTGCCGGCTATAGGCTGCATTTATCAGTGATTTTTCGTTGTCTGCTATTTTACGTTGTAACGCTATTGTAAACAGGAAAATATCCATAAGTATGCTTATCATAACAGGGATGTAAGCACTGGAATTTGTAAAAATAGTATTTGAATTAGCCAACGAAAGAGAAATTACCAGGGTAATACAACTGCCTACCAGTAGCAGTATACTACCCCAAATAATGAAGCGGGCATAAGCAACCCTGTATTTGAAAAGAGCTATCACAACATACATCTGCAACGGAAACATTAACAAACCAACTAAGTAATATATAGGGTCGTATTGTAAACTTAGCAGATTGCCCAGCAGGCAGGCCGCCGAAAGCAACAGGTATAAAACGATTAAAAAAATGAATATCCTAAACAGTGGCAGAGATCGCTTTTGCAACCCCAGGTAATACATTACAAAAAGGGAATAAAATACGCTGATAAGAAACTGAACCGGTCGCTTGAATAAGTCAAACCTGGCTATAACTTCTTTTTCGGTGGGCGCAATATCAAAGAAAAATTCGGGAATGGCTACCAGGTAATAGACGGTTAGGAGCAGCAAATAGACGGCATAAAAAAGGTATTCTTTTTTATGTAAAATACTATACTGTATAAAAAAGAAGATGGCCATAAAAAAGGCCACACTTTGAAAGAAAAAAATAAAGTACTCGCTCAGTAGATTCATGGGTATTGCAAAATGGAACAGTTATTAGTGCGTTAACGATAATTTGAAAATAGTACTTTTTGAGGAAAGTTCATCAACCCAAATAAAAGGCTGTAAACCCAGCAGTGCAGCTTATCTTTTGAGGTAAAGGTTCACCGCTTCTACCCTGGTATTCACCTGCAATTTTTTGTAGATGTTTTGTACATGTTTGCGCACGGTACCCCAACTGATGTCTAGCACGTCAGCTACCTCTTTGCCTATAAGGCCCTTAGCCAACTGGTCTAAAACCATTTTCTCCCGCTCGCTCAAAGTTTCTACGAGGGAATTGTCTTTGCCCATTTTGGTAAAACTGGCTACTACTTTTCTTGCAATGCTGCTGCTCATGGGACTACCGCCTGCAAGCATATCATCCAGGGCTTCTATGATTTTGCGGGGACCTTCGGTTTTTAAAATATAGCCACTGGCACCTGCCTTTAAAGAATCAAAAATTTTGTCTGTGTCTTCGTAAGCGGTACACATTAAAAACAGCATTTGGGGAAACTTGTTTTTCAAAGCATTTACACATTGAATGCCGCTGGCGCCCGGCAGGTTAATATCCATCAACACAACGGCTGGTTTTGCATGGGGAATTTCACGAATGGCTTCTTCGGCATTGCCATAGCTACCACCCAATTCATAGTGGTCACTCATTTCCACCATCAGGTTCATACCTTCCCGCAGGTCAGACTTATCCTCTACAATGCATACCCTTTTTTTATCGGCAACCATAGAATTCAAAATTAGTGTTTTGCCAAAGTATCTAAATACCCCATTGTGCGTAGGATTGTCTATTTACCTGAATCCTTTAAAAAGTCTTGTATACCCAATAAAATTTTTTCAGCCATTTGCTGCTGAAAATTTTCATCCAGCATGAGGGCTTCTTCTGCAGGGTTACTCAAAAATAAGGTTTCTACCAGTACGTTTGGATACTCAGTGGGACTGTTCAACATAAAATTAAAAGAACCTATCACTCCATATTGCCGGAGGCCCAACTCCTGCATACGCTTGTTTACAAACGTATTGAGTTTTTTATTGCCTACATAACGGTAATGGGTACTCGTGCCGGAGGCTCGTAGTGGGTCCGAAGATGAATTAAGATGAATGCTTACCAGGAGGTCTGGCACACTGTCCCGGTAAAAAAGTATTCGATCTTTGTTGTCTACCAGCTTTTCTACGGTCCTCGTCATAATCACTTTAGCCCCAGCAGCCTGCAGCGCTTTTTGCAGTTTTAGGGTTACAGCCAGTGCAAGGTTTTTTTCAGAAGATCCTGTTGGGCCACCGGCACCTGTGTTGCTGCCGCCATGGCCGGCATCTAAAGCAATGGTCAATTTATTAAGCGAAAGTTCTTTGGGCTGCTGTTTTATTTTTATCACCAACGTATTGCCCCGGTAGTAAATTTGGTGGCCCCAGTGCTGGGCATGTTTTAGTTGAATCTTGATGCGGAAGATATCATCTGCTATTTGTTCATAATCTACAGTTTCAATTTCCTTTGCTGTTTGCAATTGCGATATCCAGTTGCTGTTGTTGCTGGCACCAAAAACATCTACTATAATGCGGGATGGGTTCAGCTCCTGCATACTTTGGTAAGGCAAACGGGTGGTTAAAGAAAGGGTTACATAATCATGTCGCTCATCGCCGTACACACTCCATGAACCAGTAAGAGAGGAAGGTGTAAAACTGCCCTTAGGCATGAGCGTTACCTGGTCGTCTGGTATATAAGCCACCCGGGTTTTAGCCAGTTGAACTTTATAATCAGAACCCACTTTTCCAATTACTTTCAATTGTACAAGGCTATCCAGGTAGCCTATCTTGGCTCCGCCCAGCCTGTCATCTCCAAGGCCATATTCTAAATGTGCCAGGCGTCCTTTGGTAAGCAGCACATCCGAAGCCAGGGGCGACAATACAGAAAAATTGTACGTGGTTTCTTTACTAACCCGGCGGCCAGAATCACTCAAGACAATGGGAACTTTAATTGATTTGAAACTGTCAGTATCAAGCACTGTGTACTCTCCCTGGTAAATTCCTTTCATACCGCCCACCGTACTCGCAGGCATTTCGTACAAAGGCATATTTTTAAAACCAGTAACCGTGGCGCCAGGCAAGGCTTTTACCTTAAACTGTATTTTATCGCCGGGCATCAACAGCAGGTTTCCCTCCGGAAAAGTTTGAATGCTTTCTATATCCAGGGTTTTGACTGGTTCTGCCACTTTTGGCGGAGCATAGCTGTATGCAACTTTTTTACTGAACGTCTTTTTGTTGGACGTGGTGGCCGTTAGGGTAAAGGAGCTATCTGCTCCCAACATAATTATTTCGAACGCAAATCCGCCGCTGTTGTAAACTGTAACGGGCTGCTCGTTGATGCTGAGGGTGCAAGTTTTACAGGTGCTGCCAATGATAAACTGTCGGGTTGTAGTTACTGCATTTTTTTCTTTTGTGGGGTTCTGCAGTTTAATAAAAGGGGTTTCGCTGGTTTGAGCTTTTAGTGTAGTAAAGTTGAAAACTTGAAACCCTGCAAGCGCCAGGGTAAGGGGCAGGAACGATGCTCTTTTAAAATTCATAGCGTAAATACTGTTGGCTTAGCGCTAAAGGTAATTAGAACCAACCACACTGGCTGGCAGGAACACTGTTAAAGGAAGCATATGCTTTTTGACTACTACATCAATCCCTATTCAAATGCTGATTTTTTGCATTGGCGGCAATGTAGAGCGCAAAGCCGGCAAGCGCCAGGTCTTTTAATAAGTTAACAAAAGCAAGTTGGCGCATTTCTGGATCCCCGGCATCGAGATATTGTGGCAGGTGAATCATGAGCACAAAACTGATGAGAAGTGCTGCTAAAATATACCCCGCTACAGATACAAACTTATTGAAGATAAAGGCGAGGCCTGTTAAAATGAATGCTGCACCCACTACATACACCCAAAGTATGCCTCCCGGCAAATAATTGGGTACATAAGTTAGCATGTTTTGTGGGAGGCGGAAATGGTGGATACCAAAGATGATCATAACGATTGCAAGCATCCATACGGCCAGGCGGGAAATAGTATGTTGTATCATGGCAAGAACTTTTAGTGGTATTAAAATACAAAACTAAAAGAGTAATTCATAGCATTCTGTTTATTATTAGTGGCAGCAAAAGTTAAAACACCTGATCGTTTACTTGCCTTTTTTTAAAGGGTGCTCCTGCAGCGTAAAAAAAAGCCTCTACGGGAAAGGATTGACTGCAACATCACATTATCAAATAAAATTAGAGGGGGTCTTTGTTCAGCTTAGTTCTAAAGCTCGCTTCTTAAGTTTTTCGAAATGAAAAATTCAGTGATTTTTTTTGCCATTTTAGCAGTTAAATATTAATTGCAACAGTCCTTTACTTTTATTTTTTTAGTAGGTCACTACAAAAAAAGATACTTCCTGTCACTGGTGCCATAGCAATTTTTATGTTGGGGCTGATAAAGTTTTAAACAGTTAAGACAGGAAATACATCTTCAGCGGTCCCCGATTTTTTACTTCTATTTCTCCCCGGTACTCACAGGCAAATTCATCTTTAATTTGCTGGTAAGTGGTTTCCGATAAATTAATTCTCCCGGGTTCTGATTTGGATTCCATTCTTGAAGCAATGTTCACCGTGTCGCCCCAGATATCATATTGCCATTTTTTTATTCCGACTATGCCAGCCACCACCGGCCCTGTATGTATGCCCACTCTCACATCAAAATGGCTGAGGCCGTCCTCTGCATGCAACGCATTTTTTACCAGCTCAATCATTTCTGCCGCAGCCATAATTACATTTCTTGCATGCGTTGGATTGGCTGTTGGAAGGCCGCAGGCACACATGTACGAATCGCCTATGGTTTTAATTTTCTCCAGGCCATATTTTGTGCTGATCTCGTCAAACCCTTTGAAATAAAAATCAATACTCTTTACCAACTGCACCGGTTCTACATGTTCAGCTAGTTTTGAGAATGAAACAAAATCAGTAAACAGTACTGTTACCTCATCAAATTTTACTGCATCCACTTTGCCGTTAAGTTTTAATTCCTTTGCCGTTTCCGCAGGCAGGATGTTGAGCAGCAAACTTTCAGATCTTTTCTTCTCTCTTGAAATTGTTTTGAAATACCAGTACAAGGTGCCGAGTAAAATTATGGTTAGCCCAAGGATGATAAAGAGGGAAGTGAGCATGATCCGCTGGTTCCTTTTTTGCTGGTTCAGAAGATCTACTTCAATTTGTTTCTGCGAAACTTCAAAATTAGTACGCAAATCAGCCATTGACTGTACTGACTTGATATTATTGACGCTGTCCCTGTATGCAATGTAGTTTTTGTAATATTTGAATGACTCAACAGGATTGCTAGCTTTCTCATATAATTCTGAAAGTTTGAGGTTGGCATCACTGATTTGTTCTTTTAATCCGTATTGCTCGGCCAGCTGTAAACTTCGCTCTGCATAGTTCATCGCTGTTGGCTGATCTCCTTTTTGCATATATATATCACACATGGAAATGAGATAAACACAGATGGGATAGTAATCCTCTGCTGCCTCCAGTATGCGAATGGCTTCATTAATATTTTGTTCTGCAAGGCTACTTTGACCCGTATTGGCATAAACTATTCCTAAATTTCCAAGTACATACGCTTTGCCAATTTTATAATTAAGCTGGTCAAATATTTTTCCAGATTCTTTAAAAAACAAAAGTGCTGAATCGTATTTTTTATTGGAAAGAAATGCATCTCCTGCATTTGAAAGTACAGAGGCTAATGTAATGCTATCAGATGTTCCACGGATAGATGCAATTGCTTTGTCATAATATATTCCTGCAGTAGAATAGTTTTTTGACATAACATAAATGTCTGCAATGGTGCTATATGCACTTCCTTCAATTACATTGAAATTATTTTTTTTGGCAATGGCGGCACTTTTAAAATAGGCATCAAGTGCTTCATCAAGATTTCCTAATCTTTTATTAATATTCCCTTTTTGAAAATAGCCATGACTCAGATATTTGTTATGTTTCTTTTGAAGAGATAAGTTGATCAACTCGTCTGCATATTGCAAGGCCAGTTTCTGATTGGTAATTTCATGATAGGCAAGACCTCGAAGTAACTCAAGTTTAGCTTCATTTAAAGAAGTATCAGCCATATAAATTGTTGTCAAACTATCAGCAACTCTTTGATCCTGACCAGTTGCAGGGCAACTTAAAAAGAAAAAAAAGCCCAGTATTAAATAATGAGCTTTCCTATTTGACCACATAATTATTGTTGGGGGTTAATTTTAATAGTCGGATCGTAACTCTTAGGCTGTCCTGCACCATCTTTGCCCAACCAGCCTGTGCCGCCTGTAATCCAGTTAATAGAATAAGTTTCTTCTTCACCACTTCCAATATTCGGATTAACAGTACCCTGCCAACTGGTGGAATTGGGAAGCTGCGCCGGATCCGGATTGAACAGGTCAAATGACATTGGTTTTTCAACAATACCTGAAATGGAGCCAACGCCGGAGCCGGGTGCAATTACCCAGGTTACCTGGTCGCCCTGTATTACATTGGTAACCCCCTGGTCTGACATCGTTAAAGTTCCTGTTGCCGGATCGCCTTTTAAAATTGTGATGATTCGATCACTCATAGTTGTAAAATTTTGGTTGATTATGAAAATTGTTCCTGACTAAAAAATAAATGGCTTTCTAAATTGGTGAAAATTTCATTTTCAATTTGCTGAGCAATCGACACAAAAAACAAAATAATATCAGAGGGTTACCCACTCTAATAACAAGGGCATAATTAACTAACTACAGCGTTTTCTAACAAGGTGGGGTACAAATTTTATTTATCTGTAATATAGAGTAATAGTTTTAAACGAACAATTACTTTCATCTCTCTATTTATTTTTTCTACCAAAAGATGATAATTGGTATTGGTGCATTTCATGAAATGTTTTGTGCCGCAATTGATAATTCAAAAAGTTTTTGTAATTAGTGGAGCATGGAGTTAGTACAAGAGTTTGATAGCAGCTTGGCTGATGCAGCCATTAAAAAAGCTGTTCAGTATCTGTTGTCTCGAAATGTGAACGGATGCTGGAAGGGCTTTCCCACTTTAGCGGGAGAATCAAATATATGGGTAACTGGTTTTGTACTGGCGCACATTCGCAATTTTTGTGAAAAAACCAACGTCGTCCATGAGGCAGAAAATTTTCTGTTACAGTCACGTCATGATTATGGAGGCTGGTCTTACAGCAGCCATGTTCCCCCTGATGCAGATTCGACCGCATGGTGTTTGCAGGCCCTGCAATGCTGTAAAGATTTTACGGCGGTAGATGCTGCAAATGCCAAAACGTTTTTGTGGAGTCATTTTACAGGCAAAGGAATTTCAACCTATCGAATTGATTCGGGCATCCGTGAATTTATTTCAGCGCCTGCTGATGAATGGGTTGCAGGATGGACGAGCGCTCATGCCGATGTTTCCATTGCGGCCGTGCTTGCAGATTTTGAGAATGTAAAAACCATAGAAGTAATAAAGTGGTTAACAAAGGACTACACAGACAAAGGCTACATCAACTCCTATTGGTGGCGTGGTCCGTATTACGCATCCACCTTGCTCCTGCGTGCATTGGCAAACAGTAAAGATCAATTACCAAAAGATCATGCAGCATTGATGGTACAATTACTTGTGGAGGCACAACTGGCCGATGGAGGCTTTGGTCTTGATTCATCATTAGTCATCAATCCATTTACCACTGCACTGGCGCTTGAATCGTATATCCATTTAGCTTTTTTGGGACAACAAGACGAGAGAAATTTGTGTGGCCATGCATTGCTCCGGGCGCAGCAGGAGGATGGCTCCTGGGCAGGTGGCTTTATCCTGCGCATTCCTGCACCTAATGTTATAGACACAGGCGAGGTTTCATCCTGGAATAATGCGGATGGTGGAGGCAATTCTTTGATAGAAGATAAAGACGGACTGTTTGCCACAGCTATGTGTTGTTATGCACTGGATTGCTGGCGCAAAAATGAAACAAAAACCAATCTCATTTAATGGAATGGCATCGTCACTTTCAAACTGTCTTTTTTAAAACCTGGCTCAACGCAGGATTGCCTGATCATGAAAATTTTTTATCCCCCTATTATTTAATACTGGAAGAGCGGAATAAAAATATTGAATGGATTGACAACTCAGCCGGTATTGATCACAGGCGGCTATATGATGTATATGGCTTTGGTGCAACAGTGGGTAAAATGTTTGGAGCAATGTTTGGATTAACTGCTGAGCAAATAAATTGTACCTCCGACTGGTGCGGACGTTTTAACCTGGGCATTAGTCTCTTCGATTATATCAGCGATGAATTGGATGGAGTAACCAGTGTTTCTTCGCTAAAGGTTTTTCAACCATTTACCAAAGATGAAAGTTTAGTGGCTGATCCATCTACTTCAGCTGAAGAACTGGTGAGTAATTTAGCAGCAAGTGTACTACAAGATGTAGAAAATTTTTGTTCCAATAAAATCGTTCTGTTGAAACTTTTGCAGCAGATGTTTGAAGCAGAGGATTTTATTTCTACAACAAAACTATCTACGCATGCTGATCTAACAAAAATCAACAAAGCCCTTTATTTAAAAAGTGCCGGCCCATTCAAGGCAATGGCTGAGTATACGGCCAGCATAAAAACTGCAGATGATTTCATCCTTCTTCGAAACGCCAGTGCTGTTGGAAACGCTCTTGGCCATTGTTACTGGTTAATTGATGATGCAAAAGATGTATGGGATGATTTGGAAGCTGGGCAGTGGAATGTATTTCTGCAATTGGCGGCCGAAAAAGATCCGCTTATTTTTTCAACGCAAAATGATGCAGAAAAAAAAGAACGTTTACACAATTGTTGGGAGCAATGGGACCATGCAGAAATAATGTCTGGTCAAATTATAAAAGAGCTGGCAGATGCAGTTGGCAGCATGGAACTGCCTGACGATCTTAAAAATCATACCCTGGGAATAATATCTGCTTCATTGTGGCAATGGTATCACTCTTAGTAAAATTCAACAAAATAATCGCAATAATTCCAAAGGAATTTTACCACAGAACAAATGTGGGGGACACGCCGGAATGTAGAAGTTGCCCAAATTTGTGACTACTATTGTTTACCTAAAAAAACCGCAGATTTTGTCTGCGGTTTTTGACCTACTTTTTTAGAACGGATATTTATTCTCCGCAATCATTTTGTCTGCAATTCTTCTTCTTGCCTCTTTACTATTAAAAGGAGCCGTTTTTGTAAAACGTTTTAAACCCAGCAACATCATGCGTTGTTCATCACCTTCTGCAAAAGCGTTGATGGCTTCTTTGCCCGCCTTATTTACTGCATCTACAGCATCATTCATGTAGCAATTCACTATGTCCTTTTGCAAACTGGTAGCAGCTTCCCCTTGCTTATCGCTCATCTTAATGAGGCGAAGCAAAGCACTTTCTGCATTAAAAGTAAAGATGCTCATGTCTGCAATATTCATCAATATTTCTTGCTCGTTGCTCAGGCTCATCATCAGCTTTTGCACAGCGGCACCAGCCGTCATCAGGATGGCCTTTTTCATTTGCACAATTGTTTTCTTTTCTGCTGCAAACGCTCCCTCATCTTCACTGCCAAAATCGGGAATGCTCATCAACTCCTTAGAAACTGCCATGGCAGGCCCCATCAAATCAAGCTTTCCTTTCATAGCACGCTTCAGCATCATATCTACGGTGAGCAGGCGGTTTATCTCATTTGTGCCTTCATAAATACGGTTAATCCGGCTATCCCTGTAGGCACGGCTTATCATATATTCGTCGCTGAAGCCATTGCCGCCATGTATCTGCACACCTTCGTCCACTATCAGGTCTAACACTTCGCTGCCATCTACTTTCAGCATGGCACATTCTATGGCAAATTCTTCTGCAGCGCCCAGCAAAGCTTCGTTAAAAGGTTTGCCTGCAGCTTCCAGTTCTGTTTCTTTATCATCTATCCATTTGGCAGTTCTGTACAGGGCACTCTCGCATACCCAGCTACGAATGGCCATTTCGGCCATCTTATGCTTCATGGCGCCAAAGCTGGCAATGGGCACTTTAAATTGTTCTCTTGTGTTAGCGTATTGCACACTTGCGTCCAACGCCATTTTTGCACCACCCAGTGCAGCAGCGCAGAGTTTTAACCGACCTATATTTAAAATATTAAAGGCTATGATATGACCCTTACCTATTTCGCCCAACAGGTTTTCTACCGGCACTTTGCAATCCTGGAAATATAACTGAACTGTAGAAGATCCTTTAATACCCATCTTATGTTCTTCAGGCCCTTGTGTAAAACCCTCCATCCCACGTTCCACAATGAAGCAGCTAAATTTATCTCCATCTATTTTAGCAAATACAGTATAAACATCTGCAAAACCACCGTTGGTTATCCAGCATTTTTGCCCGTTTAATAAATAATGTTTTCCATCTTCCGACAGGATAGCCGTGGTTTTAGCACTCAAAGCATCACTGCCACTATTCGGCTCCGTTAGTCCGTAAGCACCTTTCCATTCTCCGCTGCTCAGTTTGGGTATAAACTTTTTCTTCTGCTCTTCGGTACCAAAATAAAGGATGGGCAAAGTGCCAATGCCGGTATGCGCCGCAATGGCCACACTAAAAGAAAAACCTCCGCCCAGGCCCTCGTTCACGAGGGTAGATGTAATAAAATCTTTTCCCAATCCACCCAGCTCTTCTGGTATAGAGGCCCCCAGCAAACCTTGTTCACCAGCTTTCTCCATGAGCGATGGCATGAGACCGGGTTCCATTTTATCAATCCTGTCTATCACAGGCAGCACTTCACTATTTAAAAACTGCAGGCACATGTCTTTCACCATCTGCTGCTCTTCATTAAAATCTTCAGGGGTAAAGCTGTCAAAAGCATTGCTTTCTTTGATTAACCATTCTCCGCCTTTTAATGTGTTGGCTGTTGATGTTGATGTGGTAGTACTCATGATATTTAATTTTAATGCCCCTAACCCCTAAAGGGGAATTAGAGTGTTATTATTTGTAGTTTGTATCAAGTTTTCTACTGCCCTTTCGCTAAGACAAAGTTCCCCGTTATGGGCGGAGGGACTGCTTTATTTCAAATTTTCATATACCCGCTGCAACACTTCTTTCGCAATTTCCACCTGGCCATTGGTAACGCCCTCCAGCGCTTCATTCAAGGTTTGATTAGCCACTTCCATACTTTGCTCTTGTAGTTTACCTGCCTCGGGCGTTAGGTAAATCATGTTGATCCTTCGGTCATCTTTAGAGGCTACCCGTTTTACCAGTTGCAATTTTTCCAGGTTGTCAACCAACCTTGTTATGCTCGGCTTGTCTCTAAACGTAGCTTCGCACAGTTGCTGTTGGCTCATGCCATCCTCTTTCCACAAATGGTACAGCACACTCCATTGCTCAATGGTGATTTCCACACCCGCCTGCTTGAAATTCTTTTGCAGCCTCCTGGCAATAGCCGTACTCGCCTTGCCTGTTATAAAACTGTATAGTTCGCTTTTCTTAAATTGGTTGTTTGGCATATAGTTGTTTATGCAACTACATAAAGATAATATTTATTTTGGTTCCTTAAAAATTATTTTTGTGTGCCGGCAGTTTGTTCCTTGGGCAACATCCTTGCGTGGCATGGCAGATCCCGATTATTTCGGGACTCTTGTACGGCATACCATTATTTAGCATTTATGACGTTTCTTTTCATATTCACTTTTTCACTCCTTGTGGTTTATACGGGTTTGCTTTTATACTACCGTTTTGGGTGGAAGCAAATCCCCGTTTTTAAAGCTTCCAGTGCCACTGGTACACCTACTACCTTCATTACTATACTCATCCCCGCCCGCAACGAGGTAGAAAGTCTTCCTATTCTGCTCAAGGCTTTGGCGCAGCAAACCTATCCGAAAGAATTGTTTGAAGTAATTGTAATTGATGATCATTCAACCGATGGCACAACTGAGGTGGTAAAAAGCTTTTTGAATAGCAGGCTGCTCACTTTAAAAGATTTCATACCACCCGGCAGCATCAACTCCTATAAAAAGAAAGCCATCGAAATCGGCATTCAACAGAGCAAGGGAACCTTGATTGTGACCACAGATGCCGATTGTTACATGCCCCAAAGTTGGCTTCAAACCATTGCCAGCTTTTACGAAACCGCTCAACCAGAACTGATTGTAATGCCGGTTGCCATCGATTGCAGCCTCAGGTTGATCGAAATTTTCCAGGCGCTGGACTTTATGACCCTGCAGGGAATTACGGGCGCTTCTGTTTATAAAAAAATACACAGCATGTGCAATGGTGCCAACCTTGCTTATACCCGCAAAGCCTTTGAAGCCGTAAATGGTTTTAAAGGAATAGACAATATTGCCAGCGGTGACGATATGTTGCTGATGCATAAAATTGCTGTTCAGTTTCCTGCAGGAATTGCCTATCTAAAATCGCAGGAAGTGATTGTACAAACCGCCCCTGTGCATACTGTGAAAGATTTTTTTAATCAACGCATCCGCTGGGCAAGCAAGGCAGATAAGTACGATGATAAACGAATTTTTCCGGTACTGTTGCTTGTTTATCTTTTAAACCTATCACTGGTTGTTTTACCAATAGCTTCCATATTTAGCCATGGGTGGTGGTTGGTTGGCTGGCTATTTTTATTGGTTACTAAAACTATTGTTGAACTCCTGTTTCTGTACCCGGTTGCAAAATTCTTTCGCAAGCAATCATTGTTATGGCTTTTCCCGCTGGCACAACCCTTTCATATTGTGTACACGATAATCGCCGGCTGGCTGGGTAAGTTTGGGAGTTATGAATGGAAGGAAAGAAAGGTGAAATAAATTTAACAGGCGGGCTGGTAACTTCATTTCACCTTAACAATGTGTAATCTTCTTTGAAACTAAAAATACGGAGGGTACAAACAAACGGGCGTAATTACTATTTTATTAATTGTTTACTACAGAAATTAATACAGGGTTTGCCGCGGCGTTAATATCATACAAAGCCAACCCTGTGCTCACATAGCAAATTAGCAGATCTCCATAACAGATCACATCTTCAAAAACCTTGTTAGTTAACCTGGTTCTTAAAACTGGCGCAGCCGCAGTGCTCACATTATAAATGCTCATGCCGTTATTTTTCTGGCATACATATAATATAGAGTCCTGTAATGCCAAACCATTGGGCGTAGGTATCAGTTGTTTATTAATGAGTGTTGGGCTTAAAATATTTTTTATAGAATAGATGTAAAGGCCATCTTCTGCCGGCCCGCAGGGCTGGTTGCCTCTGAGTGTTACAAAAGCAGTGCTGTCATTGGCCACCACGGGGTCGCAACTGCGGGTGTGCCTTGCTTCTCCCAGCAAAACAGGCGATTCTGGATTGGCAATAGAGTAGATGTACATGCCGTCCCTGGAGCCAATAAATAATTTGTCTTTGTAAGGAAAGATTGTTTCTACACCAAAGCGCAAAGCAACGGTGTTGCGCAATACCGTATTGGCGGGGTTACTAATGTTGAATACTTTCAGGGAAGCATCATCTACCAGGTAAAGATTGTTGTCTACAATGGTAAATCTTGCCAACGACCCTCCCTTACCCGAACCATTGGAGGCGGCATTCATCGTTCCATCTGAATCTTTGGTGCAGGAAAAAAGTAAAACAACCATACCTGTTACAAATAAAAATTTCATACGATGTTTTTAAAATTTATAGCAAGATTGATATACACTATCCTTAACCCATTTCACAATAATGGAGTCGTTGTAAAAACGTGGGCACTCATAGTAACCGCTGTCTGGCGGTGCCTGCCAGGCATATGGTTTTTGTGCGTTATAGGAGGCAAACATGTTAACGAGGCGCTTTATTACTACTGGTTTTGTTGCATTATTAAGATCTATTAGCACCAGGTCGTTGTAATTATTGGCATACATAATATTTCCTTTAACCGCCATTTCTGTATTGCCTGGCAATTCTAAAAAGGCAGTGCGTCGGGCGCTGGAGGGAGTACTGTTATTTATAACATGGATGCCTTTGCCAATATCGTTTTGATAGATGGTCGTTCCCATCACATAAATTTTTCCAGCCTTTGTCATAGGTTTAGGCGAGGAGTGATAGGTTAGTTTTTTATATGCTGTGTCTGCTCCATAAACAGGTATCCAGCCGAGAACTTTTTTGTATTGTTGTTCCAGGTAAGGTTTTTTAGGCCAACAGGAGGCCAGAAAAAAGACACAGAAAAAAAATGATATCATTCGCATATGCCGCCTATTTCTCTATAGGATTATATTTTTACATTATAAGTTGCATGTATTTATAATAATAGTTTTAAGATGGTACAATAGATATTTTCTTAAATTGCTTACATGGCTTCTAAAGATGCTTCTTTTTTACAGGTTACCTGGCAACGTCTCAAGAAAAACAAATTGGCTTTTGCTGGTCTTATCTTCATCACCCTTTCAGTATTCATTGCCATTTTCGGTTATTTACTTGCACCCGACGATACTCCCTTTGCAGACCTGCAAACCGTGGAAATACAGGCAAAAAAGCCAGGCTACCAGCAACTCTTCTTAAAAATTCCACAACAGAAAGCAACCAATGACAGTTGGTTAAACCGCATGTTTTATGGAACAGCCTCCCAGTATACTTATTTGCCCATTAGCAATTACAAGGTTTCTGGCCAAAACCTGCTGGTAGAAAAATATGTGGATGAAGACACCACTGTGCAGCAGACCTACGCTATTAACCAGCTTACCGGTAATCAACCTCAAAATATCCAACAACAAATCCTTACTAAAACATACTGGTTGGGTACGGACGCTTTTGGAAGGGATATCCTAAGCCGGCTTATCATTGGCACAAGGGTTAGCCTTGCGGTAGGCTTGATTGCCGTTATCATTTCGCTTACCCTCGGAATTTTATTAGGTGCCCTTGCTGGCTACTACCGTGGTTGGGTAGACGAAATAATCATGTGGCTGGTAAATGTTACCTGGAGCATTCCTACTTTATTGCTCGTGTTTGCCATTACCATGGCTTTGGGGAAAGGCTTTTGGCAAATATTTATTGCCGTTGGTTTAACCATGTGGGTAAGCGTTGCCCGCCTGGTGCGAGGGCAGGTAATGGCGCTAAAGGAACTGGAATATGTGCAGGCTGCCAAGGCCCTCGGTTTTAAGGACAGCCGCATTATTCTGCGACATGTGCTACCAAATATTCTTGGCCCTTTGATGGTAATAGCCGCGGGCAATTTTGCAACGGCCATTATTGTAGAAGCAGGCCTGAGTTTTTTGGGAATTGGTGTACAACCTCCGCAACCAAGCTGGGGATTGATGATCAAAGAAAATTATAATTTTATCATTACCAACAACCCGGTGTTGGCGCTCATTCCCGGCTTTGCCATTATGCTATTGGTGCTGGCATTTAACTTATTGGGCAATGGGCTTAGAGATGCGGTGGATGTAAAGTAAAACAGCCCACCTAAATCCTCCCAAAGGAAGGACTTAACGCTTCAAGTGTTGACGTGTTCGTCTACCTCGTGTCCGCATTTCCTTCTCCCTTTGGGGGAGATGGAGGGGGCTTTATTCTACGGGTGCTACTGGCACATTCCTACTAAAGCCTTCTTCAAGGGAAATAAATGTTTCTGTTCTTTCAATCCCTTTTATTTTTTGCAAAGCATCATGCAAAACGTATCGCAGCTGCGCAATATCCTTGCACACAATTTCTATAAACATGCTGTAGTTACCGGTAGTGTAATTTAAACGAATGATCTCAGGAATTTTTTTAAGGTCCTCGGCAACGGTATCGTACATAGAACTTTTTTCAAGAAATATTCCAACAAAGGCGGTGATATCATAACCGAGTTGTTTAAGATCTACGCTTAACCTTGTACCTTTAACAATGTGGAACTCCTGCAGTTTCTTTATGCGTACATGTATGGTACCACCACTCACAAAAAGTTTCTTTCCCAGCTCAGCATAAGAAATTTCTGCATTGTTCATCATGGCTTCAATGATCTGCAGGTCTAGTTTGTCAAGATTTAATTTGGCTCCCATTATCGAAGATGTTTTAAATTATATTCAATATTACACACAAATATTTGAATAATTTCTATACTTTCAAAATATTAATTGAAATATTTTTAATAATAGCTGATTTCCCTATATCTTTGTGTTATCAAACCAAATCGATACAGATCGATTATACTGTGGGGTGATGAAATTTTTGGCAGACATGCCCCCTTGTCTCGGGGGTGAGGATAACAGGATAAACGTAGCATAGAGCCGTTTTTGCAGCAATGTAAACTCGACCGGGGTCGACCACCGAACTTTGTACTATAGCTAACTGCCTCGTGAAGGTTCGAGCCCTTCCCCTACAGCTTTTAAAAAGCCTTTGTTGAAAAACGAAGGCTTTTTTATTTGCACTATGGAGAGAGTTGAGAAATCCATTCAATTATTTCCCTGCTTAAAATCTTATATAGTATTACAAAATAAAAATTTCTATAATTCGTAATAGTTTATATATTTATAAAATCAACAACACCATAAGCAGCTTTACTCAGGTTCAATCTCCGTTATGAAAATTTTTAATGAAAAAGTATTGGATCCCCGGCTGTCTTTAAACTATGCTACCTATTTTTTTTCCTTGTTACTTTTCTCCTATTTGTTGGCTACACTTGGCCTTTTTATTGGGCAATCCATCAGCTTTGTTTACTTTCCCCTATCGATAATTTTGAGCAGTGCATTGTTCATTTACCGGTCAAAGAATTTAAGAACGTTCTCCAATATCCTTATTCATTTAGTAGTACTCAAGGCCCTACTCGCTATAGCCTATTTTATTTGCATTGGTATTTTGGATACTTCTTATGATGGCCTTTGGTACCACCAACCCGCCATTATCAAACTCGCCGGTGGCTGGAACCCGGTTTACCAGCACTCTTATGAAATCAATCAGTACGATAAATTGAATTATATGTGGATTCTGCATTATCCTAAGTCTGCCTGGATAGTCGGTGCCTGTATTTACAAAACTTCAGGGCTCATAGAGTCGGCCAAACTGACCAACTTCATAACGGCATTTTGTGTTTTTTTCTACGCTTATCATGTGTTCTCTTCTCTATTCAAAAAGCAATTTTTTTATAGCATGGTCGTATCCCTGCTTGTTTCCTTAAACCCGGTGACTATCTCTCAACTCCTGTCAAACTATGTGGATGGCATTGTTTCAGGCATGTTCTCCTTAATCATACTTTCATTGTTGAATATGGAACTACAAAAGAATGGAACTACAAAATGGAACTGGCTTATTTTGGGCGGAGCCATCCTGATAGTAACCAATTTAAAATTTTCCGGGCTGGTGATGTCAGGGGTGATCATCGGCATTTTTTCACTTTACTGGTGGTGGAAAAAGGAGGACTACAAAATTATATTAAAAAAATACTTCTGGATAGCTAGTATAGCTTTCACATCTTTTTTTGTAGTTGGCTTTAATCCCTATGTTTCTAATCTGATAAATCATGGCCATCTTTTTTATCCACTCAATGTAAAGAACCAATATGCCGTGCTCGAGCAAAATGAACCTTTGGTGTTAAGAGGAAGAAATACTGTGGGCAAATTTTTAATCTCACTCAGTTCAGAAACTATTAATAACATTAAAGCTACAACCGTCAGTTGGAAAAATCCGTTTACCGTGTCTAAAAAAGACGTACGTGCATTTGCGGGTACCGACGTAAGAATTGCAGGCCTGGGGCCGCTATTCTTGCTGGCCTTAATACTATCTATTCTGACGTTTCTACTGAACCTCGGCAGGATGGATAGAAAATACAAGGTCATGGTACTGATCCTTACAATATCTATATTACTATCTGTGTTAACCATTCCACTTGCCTGGTGGGCGAGGTACACGCCCCAATTTTTCATGGTTCCTTTGTTGCTTGTTGCCTTCTCACTGTATACGGCAGTAAATAATAGACTGAAGCTGAAAAAAGTTTTTGCAATATGCACCGTTCTTATCTTCCTTGTAAATAGTGCCCTGATAGCCATACCAAACTTTGCAGCCAACAGAATTAAGACCCAACGCATCAAGGCAGATATGACCCAATTGAAAGCAAGAAAAACCGCTCTTTATATTAATTTCAGCAATACAGAATTCCAGGCAATAAGGACACGATTACAAGAGGCCAATATTAAATTTACAGACTGCGATACACTGCGCACAAATGTGAAGGAACTTCGCTCTATCTACAATCTTTATGGCTACGGGCCAATGTACAACGAGGCCAATTAATAGGCTTTAAAAAATTTTCAGTTTTGGAGGGCTCCGTAAAATAAAAATCGGGCTGTTGTACATGTTTTTTATCTGTTATATCTCAGAGGCGGTCTTCATAGCTGGGAGCTTTGATTGTGTTGCGCTAGCGGTGGTGCAACCGGAGCCGGCAACCTGGTAGAAATACACACTCAACAATTTTCTATATTTGCAGCCATGGCCCAAAAAAAATTACTTCGGTTTGCCCAGTTAAAAACTTTTTCTAATGTAATGGAGTACCCGGAAGCAATGCAGGGCAACTGGCAGAACTTTTTCAAAAATGATCGGCCGATTGTGTTAGAGCTGGCTTGTGGGAGAGGTGAGTATACCGTGGGGCTGGCAAGTATGAATGCAGAACAAAATTTTATTGGGGTAGATGTAAAGGGTAACCGCATGTACATTGGCGCTAAGCAAGCGCAGGAAAAAGGATTGAACAACGCAGGCTTTTTAAGAACACAAATAGAAATGTTGGCAGATTATTTTGGCCCGGCGGAGGTTAGTGAAATCTGGATTACTTTTCCGGATCCCCAGCTCCGTACATCTACAGCCAAGCGAAGATTGACCCATCCCAGGTTTTTACGCCTCTACCAAAAGATATTACTGCCCGGCGGCAGCATACATTTAAAAACTGATTCTCCAGCCCTATTCCACTTTACCAAAAGAGTTATTGAACTCTACGGGCTTTTCCTTGTTGAGGAATCTGACGACGTATATGCTTCTGCTCACAAGCCGGAACTGGATATCAAAACTCATTATGAAGGTTTGGACATAGCGCAAAGTAAAAAGATATATTACCTGCATTTTACATTGGCAGCTGAAATACCTGCTTTAGACGAACAATTGCAGCAAGAATTAAAAGAAACCGAACATCAAACGCTGAATTAAAATGGAAAACCTGGTGGAAAATGAAGACTATTATTACAACAGCCAGGGCTATATTGTACTCACTGAAAAGTTTCATTTAAAAAAGGGCTACTGCTGTGGCAATGGCTGCAAGCACTGCCCCTATCACTACGATGCTGTGCCGGAACCGACACGCAGCGAGCTTAGATCTCTCCACCCCAATAACCAAGACGGCCAGGACAGCTCCCACGAGAGCAGATAAAAGCATATTTTTTTGTACCTTTTAGCAACATGATCGAACATAAAAATAAGCCTGCCAAAAAGATAGCAACTGCAAAGCCAACTACTAAGGAATACAGTTTTTTTGCAGATGTGTATGACGTTGTGCGCCAGGTACCCAAAGGGAGGGTTACTTCTTATGGGGCTATTGCAGCTTTCCTTGGCACGAAACTTTCTGCAAGAATGGTGGGCTGGGCTATGAATGCGGCTCACTCGGCCAGGCCGAAAGTGCCCGCCCAAAGAGTGGTCAATAGAAATGGAATGCTTACCGGCAAGCATCATTTTGCAACGCCCACATTAATGGAAGAATTGCTAAAAAAAGAAGGCATATTTGTGGAAGCGGAAACGGTAGTGGATTTCAAAAATAAATTTTGGGATCCTATGGTAGAACTGGGCATTTAAAAGAACAACAACCTTCAAAAAAAGATAAGATGAGCAAGACAGACCTGTTGGGTAAAATAGCTTTTATTAATCATGAAAAAAAATATGCCATGATTGAGTATGAGCAAAATGGCAAGAAGAAAACGGTGAAGGGAAGCATTGATGAAAAAGTTCAAAAAGAACTGAAGCAAAAAAAAATAATTAAAAAGACACATCATTTTTTGATGGGTGATGTGGTGAGTTTTACCATTAAACTTACAGACCGGGGAGATAAAATGGTGGCTTCTAACATCAGCTTTTTATACAACAATGCCCTGGATGTATTGATTAACCAGGCGCTGGTAAACAATAAATTCACTGGCTATCTGAAAGCTGCCGATGACCAATATTTTGTAAAAGAAATTGACAGCTACCTTTTTTTTCCTATTAGTTTTGCTCCCTGGCAAGTTATACCCACAGAAGATGAGTTGAACGAACCCGTGACTTTCAGTTTGGAAAACCTTGAAAAAAAAGACAAGATATTTGCCTCGCTTCTGAACAACGAATATGTTCCCGGGTTTCATACCATCGTAAAACATTTCAAAAGCAAGACGCCGATTGAGGCGGTGATAACTGAAATAAACACACATGGTATTTACCTGGACCTGGCCGGGGATAAATTAAAAGCAAAAATTCCTTTGGGAAAAAATGAAGAGATGGATGCCCTTGCCAAGGGGTTGCAGAAAGGAGGCATTTTGAAAGTAAACATTACTCATATTGGCAAAAATCGCATAAATGTGGAGCCCGTTAAAGATTAGTCTGCCAGCTGTTACTGCACTTCTTTTTCGTTGATGCCAAGATCTTGCCCCACTTTAGCGCTTGTAGGTTTGGTATAGTAAAACAGCAGCAATAAAGCCGCTACAACAATCAATAACATTTGACTGAACGTTAGCATAAACACAATGATGGTTAAAAGGGTTGGTACTTCAAGCATTGCCCAGCGTATGACGCTGCTTGCCCGGTAAGCAGTCAGCTTTTCGGGAATGCTATCTGCATTCAACCTGATCGTCTCTACTTTCTTTTTAAATCCTGCATAGGCAACTATTACCAAGGCCACTGACAATCCGATTACTCCAGCACCCATCATGATCACCATCTCTTCGTTCTTAAAAGCTGGCTTGAAACTTTTGGCATAAATTAGGTAGGCTGCTATACCCGCAAACACGAGCTGCCCCATGAAAAGGGAGAAATGCAAAACAGATAAGGCCCTCACATTAGAGATGGGTTGTTGCGGCATATCAGCTATAATAGGGTTCTATCATCCAGTAAACAATAACACCCGTGATGGCTACGTATAACCAAACAGGCCATACAATTCTAACCAACTTTTTGTGTTTTTCGTATTCGCCGGTCAAAGCCCGGTAGGCGGCCCATAAAATAAAAGGAAGTACCAACCCTGCAAGGGGAATATGGGTGAGGAGAATTATAAAGTACAAAGTGCGCAAATTACCTGTTCCACCATAACTGGTTTCTCCGGCAAAAAGGTGATGACAGATATAGGAAAGCAGGAACAGCACAGAGAGCCCGATGGTGAAGAGCATTATTTTTTTATGAGCCTCAAAGTTGCCGTTGCGTACCACTACAAGTCCAACAATCAGCAGCAGAGTAACTGTTGCATTGAGCAATGCATTGATGCTGGCAAAAATGTGTACGTCAAAGGGAAAATCTACTTGCCCTGCCAGGTTGTATTTACCCAGGATGGTAACGGCTGCAAATACAATTACTGAAACAATAATAATGAGTGTTTTAGCTTTCGGATCATTTTTGTGTAACGCTGGTTTCAACATAGTCTTAAAATTTTCTCCGGTTTTTGCTAAGGAAAATTGTAACAAGTATGACCACTGCTATTCCGGCAAAAATCAATGGCAGAATAGGAATGAACTCTCTGAATATAGAAGGACTTTTTCTATCTCTTTCCAACATTAGTGTTGGAATGTCGCCGGCAAGCTGGGCCAGTTTGGCAGTATCAAACCCATTGTACCACCCTCTTACCACCCTGTTGGAATCGAGTAAAAAGAAATTTTCGGTATGCACAAAGGCCGTGTCAACATCGACATCTGCAATGTTTGCCTTTATCTCCTGGAAAGCAAAATCGTATATCGATTTTTTATCACCGGTTGCAAACCACCAGTTGTCGTGATTGACCCCAAACTTGTCTGCATAATTTCTTAATCTGTACACACTATCAAATTCGGGGTCTACAGAAAATGAAATGAATTGCACAATGTCAGGATTCTTAACAAAGGATTCCTGCAGCTTTTTCATATTCTTTGTGAGACCCGGGCAAATAGTTGGGCAACGGGTAAAGAAGAAATTGATCACCAGCACCTTGCCTTTGGCATCGTTCAGGCTTACTTCTTTACCCATTTGGTTGGTAAAACTGATGTTCTTTACGGGGTGCCAAATAGTATCTGGCACGGTCTCCCCACGACGTTCTACTGTTCCTACACTGTCGTAAAAATAATGCCGGGGCATATGCACCGCATCTTTGCTATAAAACTTTACTATGTAATAACCTGCAAGTGGTACCAACAGTACCAATAGGAGCGTTACCAGGCCTCTTATCTTCAAAATGAATGTGGGTTTATGCGTTTTAAATTAGTCTTGTAAAATTCGGACAGCAGGCTCTTCAATATGGTCATCAAACTTTCACTTCTTTTACACGGTACTCCTATAAAAAAGGCCATCATCCCTGCTTTAGGAATGATGGCTTCTACTATCGTTATGAATAATGTCTATTTCTTCTCACCTTTTTCTATTGCTGCCGGTGCCACTTGCTCTACGCTAGGCCTGCTGCCCGCATTTGTATTTCTAAGTACTTTCCAGCTATTGCCATCAGCCAAAAATGCAATGATGAACCAAACAAATAGTACCAACGGCACTACAATGGTCATGATAAGGTTTCTAACTTCATCTCCCAGGTGCATAAAAACGGAAACAATGTAGTATGCCTTTGCCAGTGTGAGAATACCAATTACAATTTTGGTACTAAGCACGGCTGCATAACCAAGGCTACCATGGGTAGCATACAGAAAATAACCCAGGGCCAATTCTATAATTGTCAGGGCCGATAACACCCAGAATATTTTCCATATTCTTTTGGTTCCACCTGTGTGTTCAGCATGAAAACTAACTTCAGTATTTGTTGAATGTGCAGACATATTTGTTATTTAAAATATTTTCAATAGGGTTATACAAGATAAAAACACAAGAACACAAATACCCAAACAAGATCTACAAAGTGCCAGTAAAGCCCAGCTTTCTCAATCATTTCATAATGGCCTCTATCGTCAAAATGCCCCAACTTGGTTTTTATATACATGATGATATTAATAACCACACCACTCAATACGTGGAAACCATGAAAACCAGTGATTCCAAAAAAGTAACCACCAAAAGCAATAGGACCCGGTGTGGATACCAATTGACCGTTGTGCATTACCTCGGTGCCCCATGGGTTTTTAGCCATGGTAGTACCCCAATGTTCTATTTGCCCGTTCACCAATACGGCGTGATCGCCGGTGATCATATGCGTCCACTCCCAGGCCTGGCAAGAAAGAAATGCAATACCACCGAGGATGGTTAAAATCATATATTTTTCCACTCCCTTCCGATTCATCTTATGTCCTTCATGCACCGCCAACACCATGGTTACGGAACTGAAGATAAGTATGAAGGTCATCAAACTTACAAAAGCCAAAGGAAGGTTGGCATGGCCTGCAAAAGGAAATGCATTAAAAACACGGTTTGGATCGGCCCAATCATTTACACTAAAGCGGATGGTGCCATAGCTAATAAGGAATGCCCCGAAGGTAAAGGCATCACTCATTAAGAAATACCACATCATTACTTTTCCGTAACTGGCGTTAAAGGGGCTTCTGCCGCCACTCCACCATTTTGTACCTGTAGGAATTGCTGTTGTTGACATAATTATTAAATTCTAATTACTTTTAAAAACTGTTCGTTGTTTGCATCTAAAAAATATTGCTTCCCTTTTTCAGCTTCCCCGCAAGTATTTTTCTAACGGATCATCAATAAAAAAGCCAGCAAGTAAAGCCATAATATTCCTACAAAATGCCAGTAGGTACTTATCAATTCTACCGGCAGCGAACTATAATTTCTAACCTTTTGGCTAAACGCTTTTAATGACATTACAACAAGCGTTATCAACCCTCCTATTACATGCAAAGCATGCAAACCTACAATTACATACAAAAACGAATAAGCCACATTTGCCTGCAGTGTTAAACCAGACGCCCACAGCTGACTAAATCCTATTACCTGCAACGCTATGAAAAGCAGTCCAAGTGCAAGTGTAGCCAACATCATCATCCGGTACCTGCTCATGTCCCTTTGCTTGAAGGCCTTTAGGGAAAGGTACAGTGTAATACTGCTTATTACAATAGCCACTGTACTGTACCAAAACATGGCCGGCCATTCAAAACTTGTCCAATTTGCCTGGTTCCTCTTTACCACATAGGCGCTCGTGAGCCCTGCAAACATCATTAGTATGCTCCCTATTGCCACCCACAAGGTAAACTTGTGGGGATGTAATTTATTTTTTGGTGCTATTGCCACGGCATTCATTTCCTCTACCCAAAGGGCTTTTTAATTTTATAAAAACTTTTTTGTTTTGCGAGTTTTCATTTTCTCACGGATAATAGATATTAGATGCCTGTTGACAGATCAAAGATCATAAATCACAGATCACAAATCCTTACATCCTCACTTTATCAGCGTATAAACTTAAGAATACAATCATCAAATAAAAATAAGAACTGAACATTACCTTTTTTGCTGATGCCACATCCATTTTTCGAAACAATTGAATACTTACAAAAACCATGAACAAGTTACATCCAAAACAGATCCACATACTTGTAATGCCACTCATGTGATAATAGTATGGCAACACACCCACAGGAATCATCATGCTGCTGTACATGATCGTTTGCAAGGCCGTAAACTTTGTTGGTCCTTTATCACTCGGCAAAAGCTTGAATCCTGCAGCACTGTAATCTTTGTGCGCCACCCAGGCTATTGCCCAAAAATGGGGGAACTGCCAAAGAAATTGTATGGCAAAAAGTATCCAGCCGCCGGTCCAGTCTTCCGGATAGTTCTCTTCAAAACTTGCTACCCACCCAATGAGACAAGGTAAAGCGCCCGGTATAGCGCCCATGAGCACAGCAATTGAATTTACTTTTTTTAAGGGTGTGTAAACAAACCCATAAAGCAGCAAACTAAACAAACTGAGCAACGCAGCTTCTATACTAAAGCTAAACATGATACTGCAACCCAACACCCCGGCAATGATCACAAAAGCCCAACCTTCTTTCTCACTCATTCTTCCGCTGGCTATGGGCCTTTTCTCGGTACGCTTCATCAGCGCATCCGTATCTTTTTCCAGTATCTGGTTGATGGCATTGGCAGCACCTGTTACTAACATGCCTCCCGCAAAAAGTAAAAGAACTTTGGTTATACTAAAAGTTATATTAGGCGCTAGTAGGTAACTTATTACGGTACTGAACACCACCATAAAACTCAGCGTGAACTTGATCAGCAAAAAATAATCCTTTGCTTTACTTGCCAATGCAAACGTTGTTGAATTGGATATGGTATTTTTTTCCTGCATAGCCTCTCCCTCATTCCCTCTCCAAAAGAGAGGGAGGCCGAATTTTTAATTTTTAGTCAACATTTGTAATTAAGCATTTCAACAATATTTCTCTAATCGCCTAAATCACATTTTATAAATCTTCGCTTAATTATCCCAGTTCGCTCTCCCGCTGGAGAGCGTTGGGGGTGAGCCCTTTAGTGCTTCTCTTCTTCGGCACCTACTGGCACATCCTGAGGAATAAAATCCTGTCCGTCTTTACCATCTTTAGCATAATCATATGCCCAGCGATGCACTTCAGGTATTTCTCCAGGCCAGTTACCGTGACCAGGACGAATAGGTGTGGTCCACTCCAGGGTGTTTGCCTGCCATGGGTTCTTAACAGTTACTTTTCTTCCTTTGAAAATGGAGTAGAAGAAATTAAATACAAATAAAAGTTGTGCCGCAAAAACAATCATGGCAACCAGGCTTATAAATTCGTTGAGCCCGTTAAATTGCTTGAAAGACTCCCAATTGGAGAAATCGTAATAACGGCGTGGCATACCTGCAAGTCCCTGGTAATGCATTGGCCAGAAGATGAGGTAAGCACCGATCAGCGTTATCCAAAAATGTATATAAGCCAGAGTGTTATTTAAAAAGCGGCCATACATTTTAGGGAACCAGTGGTACACACCGGCAAACATGCCCATGAAGGATGCTACTCCCATTACGATATGAAAATGCGCAATTACAAAGTAAGTATCGTGTAAATGAATATCCAGAGCAGAGTTACCTAAGAAGATGCCGGTTAAACCACCACTGATAAACATACTTACGAACCCAATGGCAAACAACATACCCGGTGTAAAACGAATATTTCCTTTCCATAAGGTAGTAAGCCAGTTAAAAACTTTAATGGCTGAGGGTACTGCAATAAGCAAAGTGAGCAATACGAACACAGCGCCTAAGAAAGGGTTGAGCCCTGTTACAAACATATGATGCGCCCACACCAGGAAGGCCAATATGCAAATAGCGAACAATGAACCCACCATGGCCATGTAACCGAAAATTGGTTTACGGCTGTTAACACTCAATATTTCGGAGGCTATTCCCATGGCTGGCAGCAAAATAATATATACTTCCGGGTGACCAAGGAACCAAAATAAATGCTGGAACAAAATGGCGCTACCACCCTCGTTCGGTAAAATCTTGCCGGCTACAACGATGTCGCTGAGGAAGAAACTTGTACCAAGGTTACGATCGAACAGCAACAATATAGCACCAGAAAGTAGTACAGGGAAAGACAACACACCCAACACAGCTGTAAAGAACAGTGCCCACATGGTAAGTGGCATACGAGTCATACTCATACCCTTGGTACGCATGTTTAAAATAGTGGTAATGTAATTTAGGCCGCCCAGTAAAGAAGAAACTATAAACATGGCCATACTCACCAGCCAAAGATCCATACCAATTTTGCTGCCCGATGATGCTTCGCCCAGGGCGCTCAGCGGCGGGTAAATCGTCCAGCCACCACTAGCAGGGCCGGTTTGTACAAATAAAGAGGAAATCATTATAACAGATGCCAGGAAGAAGAACCAGTAACTGAGCATATTCAACAAGGGTGAAGCCATGTCCCTGGCGCCGATCTGCAAAGGAATTAAGAAGTTGGCAAACGTGCCACTAAGCCCCGCTGTCAAAACAAAGAACACCAACACGGTACCGTGCATCGTTACCAGCGCATAATAGAATTCTGGTTGAATTTTGCCACCCTTGGCCCAATGCCCGAGGAAATCTTCCAGCCACGGAAATGTTTGATCAGGGTAGCCCAACTGCAATCTGAAGACCACAGAGAATAAACCGCCAATAATAGCCCAAATAATTCCTGTTATCAGGAACTGTTTGGCAATCATTTTATGATCCTGGCTAAAAACATATTTTGTAATAAACGTTTCGTGGTGATGATGTTCCTGATGGGTATCATGAGGAACCTGTAGATCTGAATTTTGTAAAATAGCTTCGCTACTCATAATCTTATTTTTTTCTAAAAGGTAATATTCAATTTTTAACCACTCTTACAACCCAACTTTTGCCAACGGCTTCGATGTCGCACTTGTATCCAAAACCTTCATGGGGTTCTTATCGGGAAATAGCGTGAAATAATCTGGCGTTTGCGAGGCCAACCAGGCCTTGTATTCTCCCTCAGTTTCTACCACAATAACCCCCCTCATACTAAAGTGGCCTTTACCACAGATCTGGTCGCAACTAATTTCGTAGGTAAAGTTGGGATTACCTGTGCGCTTCTTCATTTCGGCAGTGGTGTACTGTGGCGTAAACCATTGTGTAGTTGGAATGCCAGGAACAGCATCCATTTTCAACCTGAAATGCGGCAAGCCAACATTGTGTATTACGTCCATGGAATTGATCACCATTTTTACAGGTATACCTACAGGAAGATGAATTTCTGTAGTTTTTAAATCATCCCAGCTTTTGTCGTCTTCAAAATCAACGCCGAGTGAGTTACCAGTAGGCTTGTTGTAAAGCTTATAATTTTTTTTGCCCAGTACCCCATCTTTTCCGGGGTAGCGCATGCTCCAGTTAAACTGCTGGCCGGTGATCTCTATCACATGATGGTTTTGAGGTGGGTCACCGGTGATTTTGAACCAGAACTTTAAGCCGAAAACAACCAACCCCGTTAAAAATATGGCCGGAACAGTTGTCCATATTAACTCCAGCTTGGTGTTGTGTGCAAAGAAGGTTGCTTTTCGGTTGTCTGTTTCCTGGTACCTGTATGAAAACCAAAACAGCAAGACCTGTGTTATCACAAACACGATTCCCGTGATGCCGATAGTTACCTTTAGCATCCAATCTACTTCCTCACCTTCTATAGAGCCAGACCCCTGTGGGAAAAGGGTTTTCCCATAATACAATTCATTGCAATACCAAACGCCAATTAGCCCCAGTATAAGGAAGCCCACAAGCATAAATGCATTGATCTTGTTATTTTGTTTCCGGGATTTTTCTTCTCCCTTTAGCACACTTACGTATTCGCTGGCCTTCGAAATCTGGAATATGATTACGAAAATCATTACGGTAATTGCAATCAGAAATATTTCCTTCATCAGATTTATTTTTAGAGTCTCCCTAAACCCGTTTTTACACAGGGTAGGTTGCCTTTTTAATTATTTATGCTGAGCACTTAAATAACAGGTCAAAATTACTTGTAAAGAACCGTTTTTAAGAACTTTGTTTAATCAAAATCAAGTGTGGTGTATCATACTTTCTTTAAGGAAAGGATGATTTTTTGGCAGCAATGAATGCTTGCTCAGGTAGCGCCCGGTAGACCACATAATTATACCTATAAATAGAGCAGCAATTCCAAACTCAAACAGTGTAAGAGAGTAATGTTCTCTGAGCGTGCCGGGCATGATCATTTGATAAAAATCTATCCAATGGCCCAGGATGATGAGCACAGCTGTGAAGGTAACAACCGTCCAGTTTCGTTTGGTTCCCTTTTTCATCAGTATCAACAACGGGCACAAAAAGTTAACGATCAGGTTAAAGAAAAATATTGCTTTGTATGCGCCGGGTTCGGTGGCAGTCCCTATCCTGTCTATAAAATACATGGTTTCTTCTGGTTGGTTACTGTACCAAATAAGCATGTACTGAGAAAACCATAGATACGTCCAGAAAACGGAAAACGCAAACATGAACTTTCCTAGATCATGAATATGCTCGTCTGTAACATATTCTAATTGCCCCTGGTTTTTTAAATAGATTACGAAAAGGGCAATGAGTGACAAACCAGATACGAATGTGCTGGCAAATGTATACCAACTATACATGGTACTATACCAATGAGGATCTACGCTCATCAACCACAACCACGGAATGGTAGAAGCCACGGTAAGACCAAATACTACTGTGAACAAAGAGGCCCATATTGTATTTTTCCAAATCCACTTTTTGCTAGTGTCATAATCCATCGGCGCTTGGTCGGTCTGTAAGCTAAGCGTCCGCATTTTTCTACCCAACAACCACCACAGCCCAATGCTTACAGCAGAAGCCACAATAAAAAATATTGGGTTTAGAAATCCTTTTTTACCATTGAGTATTTTATCGTTGGCTACCGCCTCCGTGTCTAGCCAATGGTAGATATCTGTACGATGGCCAAAAATGATTGCCAGTAAAATAATGAAGGTGATAATACCTAACACTGGTACTACACTGGAGATGGCTTCCGGCACACGACGAAAGGCAATTTGCCAGCCTCCCATTGCCAGGGTGGTTACGCAAAGAAAAAACATGGCTGCGTTAACCGTCAACAACCAATAAGTACTGTTTTGTAACAATACAGCCCAAAAACGGGTGCTGTTGGTATTTTCTCCGTGGCCGGCATGTGCAAAAGGGTGAAACATAATCAACCCATACAACAGGGCAATAGCCCCGGCAATGATGAGACCCCAAGTCCATTTTTTATAATTCGCCGGCAATTCAAAACGATGTTCCATCTAAAGATATTTATGGGTGATGAGCTGTTTTTTTACAACATACTCAGCTTTTTATGATTGTATTTCTCTTTTTACGTCTTAGCGCACTATTATTTTTTAACCACCGCAGTGCTGTCGGCTGCTTTTGCAGCTGTGCTATCACTACCGGCAGGGGCAGGCCCACCAGTTCCTTGTAAGGTTCTTACATATTTAATAACCATCCAGCGTTGTTCCCTGGAAAGTTGTGAAGCATAGCTACCCATGTTTCCTTTACCATAAGTAACACTGTGAAACATTGTTCCATCGCTCATGGCTTTGTACAGGTCCAATGTTAGGTTGGCAATGGCACCCACCTTTGCAGAAAGGGGCCCGTTAGCTTGTCCTTTTTCGCCATGACAAACACCACAATTGATATTATATAATCTGCCCGCCTCGCTCATCTGCGCACCGGTCATAAAATCAATAGGGTTTACAACAGCAGCGCTCATTTTATAACCATTACTATCATTGGGCAAAGTGTAGGGAAAGAGTTCTCCTCTTTTAATTGTACCGGGTGGAGGCATTTCATTAAAGAAGATCTTATTGCCGCCTTTGTTATGAACGTCGTTGGTAAACTTTAAAGAATCCAGTTCGGAATAGGTCTCAAAAGCCCGGCTATAAGCCATATCGGGCATGTAGATACTTCCTGGATGGCGGTTGTCTTTGCAACTGCTTATCAGAATTAAAATTGCTATAACTGCAACTGCCGGAAAATTTGTAAGTCGTTTCATTTGTCAATTATCAATTATCAATTAATATCCTCTCTCGTCTCTATATAGTTTTTGTTCTTTGTCGTAACGCCCTATCCACCAGCCGGTTTCTGCCTCCTGCACATTTACTTCTATGGCACCTGTTTGTTGCAAAAAGTTTTGCAGAGAAGCATCATCAGTTTTTTCGGTGCACTCTATAGCCATCACAAAAAGATCGTCCGTAGCTCTTGGGTGAAAATGATGCTTTTTTACAAATGGTGCAAGGTTACACAGGTAGCAAAATGTGAGCACCATGCCTACAGCAGAAAAAAGTACTGTGAGCTCAAATGTAATAGGTATCCAGGCCGGCAACGCAAAGTGAGGTTTACCACCAATGTTTAGAGGCCAATCTTTTGTAAATACCCAGGTCATGAATGTTAATGCCGTAGTAGTACCGCAAATAGCATAAATAAAACCGGCAGTATGCAAGCTGGTTTCTCTTAAACCCATTGCGTGATCTAAACCGTGCACCGGGAAAGGTGTGTACACATCGTGAATTTTATAACCGGCCTTCCGCACGTTTTTTACCGCCGGAAACAGCACAGCCTCGTCACTAAATGAGCCAACTACAAATTTTTTAATTCCACCAGCCATAATATTGATTTATGATGTATGATTTTCGATTTATGATTCCGCAAACCAAATCTTTTCAAATAATATTTTATCCTTTCCGGTTTTTTAACGTTAAACCTTTAAACGTTGAACTTTTGAACGTTTTCAATGTGCATGCTCTACTTCATCAATGTAAAACTTCTCCGCATCCGCTTTTTCTATATCGGTCATTTTAGCTTTGTAGTTTTCGCCACTGGTTTTTAAAATGGCTTTGATCTCTGCCACAGCAATAACCGGGAAGTATTTTGCAAAAAGGAAAAAGCAGGTAAAGAACAATCCAAATGTGCCCAGGTAAAAACCGATTTCGTAAATACTGGGGCTGTAATAAGTACTCCAGCTAGAAGGAAGGAAATCACGGTACACCGAGGTAACGATGATCACAAAACGCTCATACCACATACCGATGTTTACGATGATACTCATAAAGAAAGTAACGGTAATGTTCCTTCTTAATTTTCTGCTCCAGAACAACTGTGGAGAAACCACGTTACAGAACATCATCAACCAATAACTCCAACCGTAAGGTGTAAATATGTTTGCCCTGTTTTGACTGAATGCATACCACTCATAGGGGTTTTGGCCGTACCAGGCAATGAACAACTCAGTGAGGTAAGCGCAACCAACAATACTACCAGTAAGCACTATCACTTTGTTCATTGCTTCAATGTGGCCAATGGTGATGTAATCCTGCAGGTTCATCACTTTTCGTACTACTATCAACAGCGTTTGCACCATGGCAAAACCAGAGAAAATAGCACCGGCAACGAAATATGGAGGAAAGATGGTGGTGTGCCAACCTGGAATTACAGATGTGGCAAAGTCAAAAGATACGATGGTGTGTACAGACAATACAAGTGGAGTACTAAGACCTGCAAGCACAAGCGACAAAGACTCATGGCGCTGCCAGTGTTTGGTACTACCCGTCCAGCCAAATGCTGCTACACCGTATAATAATTTTCGCAGTTTAGTTCTAGCCCTGTCTCTTACAGTTGCCAGATCGGGCAACAAACCAGAATACCAGAATAATAAAGAAACAGTGAAGTAAGTAGAAATCGCAAATACGTCCCAAAGAAGTGGAGAATTAAAGTTCACCCACAATGGTCCACGGCTGTTAGGGTAAGGCATTACAAAAAAGGCCATCCACACACGGCCCATGTGCCAGATTGGAAACTGCCCAGCGCACATAACCGCAAAAATAGTCATCGCCTCAGCTGCACGGTTTACACCTGTTCTCCAACCCTGCCGAAACAACAGCAAGATGGCGGAGATCAGCGTTCCTGCGTGACCAATTCCAACCCACCAAACGAAGTTGGTGATATCCCAACCCCAGCCTATGGTTTTGTTAAGGTTCCACTGGCCAATACCATAGGTAACCTCCCTGTAAACACTGTAAACTCCAAATAGCAGTAAGGCCACACTAACGTAAAAGCCAATGTACCAAAGCCTACTTGGCTTCATCTCAATGGGACCAATGATATCTTCTGTTACCTGGTGATAATCTTTGTTACCATCTACCAGTGGTTCCCTTTGTTGTGATTCGTATTTCAGTAATGACATATTCTAAAGTATAAAGTCAAAAGTCAAAAGTCAAAAGTTGAATAATTTCCAGGCTTCTTAATTTTTACTTTCTAAAGTTTAATTTTTACCTCTTGTTTTTTCAGACAGGCTTAATGTGCAGCCGGTACCGATTGCTTCGGTGCACCAACTTTTTCTTCTTCATGCAACTCGCCCAAATGTTTTTCTTCGTGATGACCTATCTGCCTGTCGGTATTCCTGATTTTAGCCAGGTAACTTACGTTAGGTAAAACGTGCAATTGTTCCAGTACATAAAAATTACGACTTGCGTCTGCTCTTGCTTTGCTCACTTCACTTTGCTTGTCGTTTACATTACCAAAGTTGATGGCATTGGTAGGGCAAGCCTGCATACAAGCTGTTTTTACATTGCGCACCAGGGATGGGTCCTGTTGTTTCTTGGCTTCCAGCTTGCTTTCCTGCAGGCGTTGCACACAGAAAGAACACTTTTCTATCACACCACGGGCACGAACGGTTACATCAGGGTTTAGCACCATTCTTGTAAGCTCGTCGTTCATGTGGTTGATTACCTCGTTGGTATCAGTACCTATTAGCGGCTGCTGGTTGTCTTTAAAACTATCAGATCCATTGTAATCGAGCCAGTTAAAACGACGTACTTTATAAGGACAGTTGTTGGCGCAATATCTTGTACCAATACAGCGGTTGTAAGTCATTTGGTTCAAGCCTTCGCTACTATGGTTGGTAGCCGCTACCGGGCAAACGTTTTCGCAAGGAGCATTATCGCAATGCTGGCAAAGCATTGGTTGAAAAACAACATCCGGGTTTGCCAGGTCTCCGGTAAAATAGCGATCAATGCGCAACCAATGCATTTCATGTGCACGCTGCGTTTGAATTTTACCTACCACACTCACATTATTTTCGGCCGTACACGCTACTACGCAGGCACTACAACCTGTACAAGTGTTTAAATCAATGCTCATTCCCCACTTAATACCGGGCTTTACAAAGTCTGGGTAAAGCGTAGCATCCTTCACGAAATCTGTTTTTCCTTCTGGTGTAAGCAAAGCCCTTTCATGGGTTGGTTCTGCTAATACAGCTGTAGGATCGGCTATATAACTGCTCAGATTTGTTTCGTAAATAATAGGGCGGCCTTCAGTAAAGCCATGCACTTGTGTTTGTGCCAGTGGGTATGTTTCGCCGGTTTTTTCTACAGTGGCTACCGCATTGTAAAGAAATGTAGTGCCATCTGAAGTAATGAACACATAGGCATTTTTACCTGAGCCAGCAGCGGTTCTACCGGTACGCTCCAGTATGATGTCATTGTCTGTGCTCACGCTCTGACGCCCGTAACCCAAGGCCACGGCAATGGTAGAACTGTTCAAACCAGGCAAAATCAAAGCTGGAAGTTCCAACGACCTGCCATTTACTGTAATCTTTACTACTGGTTTTTCCGGATGCACTTCATAAGCATCTGCCTGGCGCTGGTTGCTCATCACATCCAGGCCCAGCAAGGTCTTAGCCAACTCCGGGCTTATCATTGCATAGTTATCCCAGGTAACTTTAGAAATCGGATCTGGTAATTCCTGCAACCAGGGATTATTGGCCTGGCTACCGTCACCCACCGATATTTTTTGATACAATACCACTTCAACATCACCTGCTTTGCTGCTGCCAATTTTTCCTGCAGCGCCTGCTACACCACCAGTATTGAAGGAAGCGCCAGCACCGGATACTGCGCCAACAATTGCACCTGCTACAGAAGTGCCGGGTTCAATAACCCCGTCCTGCAAGGCTTTGTCCCAATTGGCAGTACTGCCTACTTTACTTGACCAAAAATTTTTATAATAAGTTTCGTAATCGTTTGTATTGCCAGCCCATTTCAATAATGAAGTTTGAAAGGGCCTTGTTTTAAACAATGGGTTGATGGTAGGTTGCAAAAGACTTACATAGCCTGATTTAGGTTCTGCGTCGCCCCAGCTTTCCAGCCAATGGTGAGAAGGAAGCACATATTTACATTGCTCTGTTGTTTCATCCATGGTACCGTTAAAGGAAACCGATACGGGTACTTTTACCAGTGCGTCCGTAAACCTTTTGGCATCGTAATAAGAATAAGACGGGTTACAATCGCAAACTAGCAATGTACCAACTGTGCCTGCATTCATATCGTTTACCAAAAGTGCTATGTCAGCGTCAATCCCTTTGCGGGTGTTGATGGTATTTGCCCAGTTGATAGTGCTTCCATTTGCCCCGATGGCATCATTGATGGCATTTACAATTACCTGGATGTTTACGTCGTTGCTACCGCAAACTACCAAAGCTGCACCTTTGCTAGCGGTTAACACAGCAGCAGTTTTTTCAATTCCCCTGGCCAGTTTGGCATCTGCAATAGCAGGTGCAGTAACGGCTCCTCCCAACTTTGCCAACAGCGCCAGCGCTACTGCCCCGGTTTGCGATGGTTTGTGGGTATAGCGGTCATCCGCATTACTGCCGGTTAAACTCATCATACTTTCAAAATGAATATGACGGCTCAAAGTAGGCTTGGTGTTGGTTACTTTCCTGTTTTTAGAATATTGCTTGCTAAATTCAACAGGGCTCAGCCAGGTTCCTAAGAAATCGGCACCGAGACTTACAATTGTTTTTGCTTTATCAAACTGGTAAGAAGGAATGGCCCTTTTACCATAAGTCATTTCATTGGCCAGCAACATACCACTGTGGCTCACTGCATCGTATTGAACGTGGCGGCTGCCAGGGTATTTTGCTAAAAATTCGCTGATTATCTGTAAAGTACTCGGGGAGTTAATAGTGGACGTAAGTAAAACTGTTGCTTTACCTGCTACACCGGCCATAGCATTGGCTACCAGTTTGTCAAACGTGTCAAAACTGGGAACCTCTTTGTAATCAGCTCCTGATTTTTGAAGTGGATGACGCAACCTGGTGGGATTGTACAGATCCAATACGGAGGCCTGCGCCTGGGCATTGGTACCTCCCTGGGTAATAGACGAAAGCTCGTTTCCTTCTATTTTAATAGGACGGCCATCCCGCTGTTTTACAACAACAGAAATAGCATCACCGCCATTTATATAAGTAGAAGCGTAATAGTTGGCTACACCAGGTATAACATTGTCTGGCTTCTGCAAGTAGGGAATAGATTTTTTAACCGGCATCTCGCAACTAGCTGCTATAGCAGCTGCTGCTGTGCTAAAGCCGAGGTACTTTAAAAAATCTCTCCGGGGTGTTGTTGCATCCAGTAATCCTTTGCCATCTAAATCTTCCAAAGGAAGCAACTCTTCCTGAAATTCGTTTTGAGAATCCTGTTTAAATCTTTCTGACTCTGTAAGGTCTCCAAAATTTTGCCAGTACTTTTTATTACTCATATGTTGGTAAATGTGCCCGTTAACGCTTGTGTTAACTTGCTAATTCTTTAAATGATTAAACCTTGTACTCTATGCTATCAAAAAAACTATTGTACTTATGATACTATTATATAAGTGACTCCAGCGTTGGTTCCTGTGTTACCCGGTACTAGTAGTGACATTTTTGACACTCCGTACCACCAATGCTCTCCACAGTTACGCTATCCATTTTGTTGTTCTTAAGATCGTTATGGAATTTCTCGTAAATACTGTAGAATTTGTTGCCTTCACCAGTTTCTTTGTTAAGAAAATCAACCTTCGATTCCCTGTGACAATTGATACACCATCCCATGCTTAAGTCAGTAAACTGGTACACTTCAGGCATTTCCTGTATGTTACCATGGCAGGTTTGACATTGCTGCTTGCCTACTTTTACGTGTTGGCTGTGGTTAAAATAGACATGGTCGGGCAGGTTGTGAATTCTTACCCATTCTATCGGTTTGGCTCCATCGGGAATGCCGTCTCCATTGTTGTCAGGGTTGTAGGCCTTGGTGTCTGCGTTCCAACCAGCATACTGGTAAAGCTTTTGAATTTCTGCTGTACCATCTACCTGCGTGCCATCTTCTTTAAATATGGGATCACCCGCATACTCTTTAACCGCCATGTGACAGTTCATACAAACATTTACTGAAGGAATACCTGCATGTTTGCTATCCTGTGCACTTCCATGGCAATACAGGCAACTGATTTGATTGACGCCGGCATGTACCTCGTGAGAGTAATAGATGGGCTGCTCAGGCTGATAATTTTTTGTACGTCCTAAACCAATGGCACCTTCAATGGTATAATAACCACCCAAAGCAAACAAAAGAAGGATACCTGCCATGAGGTAAGTTTTATTGCGGTAAAATGGAACAGGCTCCCCACGATACACGCCTTCTTTTTCATCGGTCAGTTTACGCAGGTTACTATTTACCTGTAATAATATAAATGCTACAAGCGCCAGTACAAGGGTAAGAATACCGAACAATAGCGAGTTGTCTGTTTCAACCGGAGTACCAGTTACAGTAGGAGCAGCTGTTGCAGGTTTAAATTCGTCTACATATGTCATGATAGCATCTACCTCTTCTTTCTTAAGATTGGCAAATGCAGGCATAACCGTAGGCTTCCACTTTTCAAACAGGGCTTTAGAATAAGGCTCGGTGGCAATCATCTGGGCAGGATTGGCTATCCATTTGTAAATCCAATCACCGTCTGGAACCCGGCCAGCCCAACCCTGCAAGGCAGGGCCCGTATAATCTTTATCTGGTTTGTGACAGTTGGCGCAATTAGCTTTAAAAAGGGCTTCACCATCCGCTGCCAAAACATTGTTGTTAAAAGAAAAAGATGCAATTAAAAGAAGACTTGCAAAAACGTTTTTAATGATTTTTCTATAGCGACTCATACAATTATCGGGGCTAATGTGGAAAATTATCCTTACTCGGCTGCAAAAGTAAGACAGGAAACCCACAAACTATCAACATTTGTTAATTTTTTTTTCCCTTATCCAGACTGGATTTCAGCTGATTGTGGAGGTTTTTACATGACAATTGTCACGAATCTGTAACCACTATTTTAACAGGGTGAAGATGTGGAATTTCTGATGTGGTTTCACAAAGTTTTGCTGCACATTTGCACTATGTTAAAAAAGCTGCAGCAAAAATGGAAGGTAACCCGCCTGGACCTTCTCCTTATATTAGTCACCTTTGCAGTGGGTGGCAGCCTTTGCGGTTTTGCAGGTCGTAAAATTATGGGCTTTACTGGTATAGAACAAGGATTGGCCTGGCTGGTTGTTTATGTTATCATCATGACTATTATTTGGCCAGCTTGCGTTCTGCTCGTTAGCATATTCACCGGGCAGTTTGCATTCTTTAAAAAATACCTCACAAAAGTGGCTCGCCGGTTTTCTGGAAAAAGAGAATCTGAACTTACAAAAAATGCAGCTTTGCCGGCCAAGGAAAACGCTGGCCCTACTCCAAACTCACCTCACGGAACTTTGGGCCCCGCTGGCAACATTGCTATCTTTGCTAGTGGTGCAGGCAGCAATGCTCTCCGGCTCATCGGGCATTTTAAAAACCATTCCAGGGTAAACATCGCATTAATCGTTTGCAACAAACCCGGGGCTGGCGTAATTTCCGTAGCCAGCGATGCGGGAATAGATGTATTATTAATAGAGAAGGATCGTTTTTTGAGCGGTGATGGGTATGTAGATATATTAAAAGATCATGCTATAAACCTAATTGTACTGGCTGGTTTTTTATGGAAAGTGCCCGTTACCCTCCTGCAGCATTTTCCTGGGGCAGTGGTGAACATTCACCCCGCCCTGTTACCAAAATATGGTGGCAAAGGAATGTATGGTGCCAGGGTACACGAAGCGGTGATAGAAAACAACGAAACAGAATCGGGCATCAGTATTCATTTTGTAGATGAGATCTATGATCATGGAGCTACCATCTTCCAGGCGTTTTGCAAAGTAGAAAAAGCCGACACTCCAGAAAGCCTTGCTGCAAAAGTTCACCAATTGGAGCATCTGCATTATCCACGTGTAATAGAAGACCTGATAAATGCGAAAAACACGTTAAATAAGCAGGGCCTTTCTCAAAACTAACTTTTACTGCCTGATATTACGGGCTTAATTAAACCTCTCCATTTGCGCACTGTTTTACTCATTTTCCTCCTTTATTGTAGCAGTTCTGTAGCGTATGCCCAATTAATAATTAGTGGTACCGTACTAGATAAAAGTAAAATAAACCGGGTAGAAAATGTACAGGTATTAAGCACCGGCGGCATGTTTACCGTTACCGATAGCATGGGCAGGTATAGCATACAGGTAAAACCCGGAGATTCTATTTCCTTTGTTTATAAAAACAAACCCACACAACCTTTTGAAGTAAACGTCATAGCCAACCCTGCGCAATTTGACATTTCTCTACACTTAAATATAGAAAGCAAGTACAGCGTTTTAAAAGAAGTAATTGTGTATTCTAAAACACACCAGGAAGATTCGCTGGAGAACAGGCAAACCTATGCAAATGTTTTCCGCTACGAAAAACCCGGCCTCTCTACCACCCTTACCCCCGGCGGGGGAGCGGGTGCCGACATCAATGAACTCATCAACATCTTTCGTTTTCGAAGAAATAAAAGACTCAAGGCATTTCAACTAAGGCTTGAGAACGAAGAGCAGGAAAAATACATTGACTACCGCTTCAACAAAATATCTGTGGCAAGAATAACAGGGCTCACCAGCCCGGCCCTGGATACTTTCCTCGTATGGTATCGACCCGATTATGATTTTGCACAAGCCAGCAGCGAATTAGTTTTTAACCAATACATCCTGAACGCCTCCTACCAGTTCAGAAAAATTATGCCATTTGGCGAAGCCAAAAAAGAAGATTAATCAAGGTCGGAACTCTTACAACTACTGCGCTCGTTAAAACGCTTTTTGACATCTTCCCCGCAAGTGCTATCTTTTGCATCATTTATTTATAGAGGGTTTAAGACAATGTAGATGAACACTGTCAATTTTTTTATAAGGTACTTTACAGAATAAACACCGTATCCAAATTAAATAACAACTTTCATCTAATAATAAGCTGCGCCATATGTAGCATCGTTTATGAAAAAATTAATTATAATCCTGCTCCTGCTACCCATAAAACCATGGGCGCAAACTTTTACAAATACTGAAATCAACCGCTGGCAGCAGCAGGCCCAAAACGTACACATCATAAGGGATAACTGGGGCATTCCGCATATTTATGGAAAAACGGATGCCGATGCGGTGTTTGGTTTATTGTATGCGCAATGCGAAGATGATTTTAAAAGAGTGGAGATGAACTACATTGAAAAACTCGGTCGCCTTGCAGAAGTAAATGGAGAAAAAGATATTTACAACGACCTCTATGTTCGTTTGCTGATTGATAGCACCGATGCCATCAAAGACTTTAATAAAGCCCCGGCCTGGCTCAAAAAACTTTTGCATGCATATGCCGATGGAATTAATTACTGGCTCTATAAAAACCCCGGTACAAAACCGGCACTGCTCACCCGCTTTCAACCCTGGTATCCGCTGTTGTGGACCGATGGAAGCATTGGCGCCATCAGTACCGGCGGCATCAGCGAAGCAGAAGTAAAAAGTTTTTACAGTGGCAGCAACAATGCATCTGCCTACAACCCCAAAAAATTCGAAGAGGTCAGCACGGGTTCCAATGGCTTTGCGCTGGCCCCCTCTAAAACAGCCAGCGGAAATGCCATCCTCTACATCAACCCACATGTAACATTTTACTTTAGGCCCGAAGTGCACATGGTAAGCGAAGAAGGACTGAATGCTTACGGTGCCGTAACCTGGGGACAGTTTTTTATTTACCAGGGTTTTAATGAGCATTGCGGATGGATGCATACAAGCAACAATGTAGATGTAGCCGATATGTACATCGAAAAAATTACGCCTGCAAAACAAGGCTGGGACTATGAGTACAACCAGCAGGTTAAAAAGGTAACCACGAAAAAAATAAATATCCGTTATAAAAATGACGGCAAAATTGCCGGCAAAAATATTACTGCCATGTACACGCAGCATGGCCCCGTGATGGCTAAGAGAAACGGTGAGTACCTAAGTGTGCAATCGAGCAACAGGATGATGAATGGATTGATACAAAGCTGGCAACGCACCAAGGCTAAGGGCCTGGAGGACTATACCAAAACCATGGCGCTGCGAGGAAACACCAGCAACAGTACCGTGTTTGCAGACAGCAAAGGAAACATTGCTTACTGGCACGGCAATTACATTCCCATCCGGGATAAAAAATACAACTGGAGCCAACCGGTAGATGGCAGCACCCCGAAAACCGACTGGAAAGGATTGCATGAAGTAAAAGACATTGTGCAGGTGATTAACCCTGCCACAGGTTGGATACAAAACTGCAACTCTACCCCCTTCACGGTAAGTGGCAGCAGCAGCCCCGATAAAAAAGACTACCCGAATTACATGGCACCCGATGGAGAAAATTTCAGGGGCATCAATGCTGCGAGGGTTTTGACAAAAGAAAATAAATTCAACATTGATAAAATAATCGCTGCAGGATACGATACTCACCTGGCAGCCTTTGAAGTGCTGGTTCCCGCTTTAATAAATGCTTTCGAGAAAAATAGTGCGCAGCCAAATAGTTCGTATGCTTTGTTGGCAGAGCCTGTTGCCGTGCTCAAAAAATGGAATTACCATTCGGGGGAAAACTCGGTAGCAACCACGCTTGCAATAGAATGGGCGCAGCTTTTAAATGCTGATATCAGGAAAGTGTACATTGATGAAAATGAACCCGACCAGGTAAATTTTACCAAACAGTTTGCTGCTACTGCCAGGGCCGAAACATTGTTGGCTCCACTGGAGAAAGTGATTAATGATCTTCAAAAAAAACATGGAAGCTGGCAGGTACCATGGGGAAGCATCAACCGCTACCAGCGGATTAGTAACGACATCAATCAAACATATGATGATGCGCAGGAAAGTTTCCCTGTTCCATTTGCATCTGCATTGTGGGGCATGTTGCCGTCTTATAACAGCAGGTATTTTGAAGGAACCGACAAACGGTATGGCGTAAGTGGTAACAGTTTTGTTTGTGCCGTAGAATTTGGTAAAAAGGTAAAGGCAAAATCATTGCTGGCTGGTGGCAACAGCGGTAACCCACAGTCTAAACATTTTGACGACCAGTTGCTGATGTACACAAAGGGACAGTTTAAAGATGTACTGTTTTACAAAGAAGATGTGATGAAGCATAAAGAAAAAGAATATCACCCAGGAGAATAAAAAATTATGAAAAGAATATTAACGCTCACTATTGCCTTGTTAGTTATTAAAAGTGCAGTGGCCCAATTCGATGTAATTATCCGCAACGGAAAAATTATTGATGGCACCGGCAACAGCTGGTATCGTGCAGACATTGCCGTTAAAGACGGACAAATAATTTCTATTAAAAAAAATATTGCAGGCTCTGCCGGTAAAATTATAGATGCTACCGGCTTAATGGTAGCGCCTGGTTTTATTGATGTGCACACGCATATTGAAGGCGATGAAGCCAAAACCCCTACGGCTGATAATTTTATTTACGATGGGGTCACCACTGTGATTGCCGGCAATTGCGGCTCGTCGAAAGTTGACATTGGAAAATATCTTTCCTGGATTGACTCCTTAAAATTGTCAGTTAATGTAGCCAGCTTAATAGGCCACAATGATGTGCGCAAGGCCGTGATGGGCCGTGCCAACCGGGATGCAACTGCAGCAGAGATATTGCAGATGGAAGCATTGGTAGAAAAAGCCATGAAGGCTGGCGCAGTAGGATTATCTACCGGGTTAATTTACATACCCGGCACCTACACTAAAACCGACGAAATAATCAGCCTGGCAAAAGTGGCGGCCAAATACAACGGCGTGTATGCAACTCACATGAGAGATGAAGCAGACAGCGTAACGCAAGCTATAGAAGAAGCCCTGGCCATTGGCAGGGGAGCAAATATTCCTGTGGAAATTTCACACTTTAAATTAAGCGGCCAGCAAAATTGGGGAAGAAGCAGCGAAACCTTGGCTATGATTATTGCAGCAAGAAAAGAAGGATTGGATGTAACCATTGATCAATATCCTTACACTGCCAGCAGCACATCCTTAAGCACTTTATTGCCAGACAAAATATTAGCAGACGGCCAGGATTCTATTGTGGCAAGACTCAGCAGGCCCGACATAAAAAAACAGGTAACGGCTTACATTACCAGGAAATTAAAGAATCGAAAACTGAAACACCTTAGCTATGCAGTGGTAGCCTATTACAATGCTGATACTACCTTAAATGGAAAAAGTATTGAAGCCATTAATTTACTCAAAGGCAGAAAACACAGCATTAAGGAGGAAGCTAATACGGTGATGGAAATGATGATACAAGGTGGGGCCAGCATGGTCTTTCACGGTATGAGTGAGCAGGATGTAAAACAAATAATGAAATACCCGTTTAATATGTTTGCAAGTGATGCAAGCATCAGGGCTTTTGGCGAGGGAGCCCCACACCCCCGTGGGTATGGTACCAATGCGAGGGTGCTGGGAAAATATGTAAGAGAAGAAAAAGTAATCTCCCTGGAAGAAGCCATCAGAAGAATGACTTCTTTACCAGCACAAAAATTTCAATTAAAAAATATTGGTTTATTAAAAGAAGGGATGAATGCAGACATCGTAATTTTTGATGAAGCAGCAGTAACCGACAAATCAAGCTTCGAGGCTCCCCACCAGTATTCTGTAGGGTTTAAGTTTGTTTTGGTAAATGGCAGCCTCGTATTAGAAAATGGAAAACATACGGGGGAAAGGGCCGGAAAGAGTTTGCGAGGGATGGGGAGGATGTAGAAAGGTAACTGCTAATATTCGTTTTCTTGGTTACTTCATGTTGAGTTCCCATTCTTTGCTCCTGATGAATTGGTCGGCAGTATGGAAAGATGATATTGATAATGGTAATTATTCCGCCAAACAAATTTATTATTAGATCCAGGTACTATAAATCTTTTGCCGGAATTTTTTTGATACTTCCGTTTTTATCGGCGATGACCATGTAGGAGTTTTTGGCCTTGGTTTCGGCAATAATATTCTCGGCTACTTTTCTAAATGCTCTATTCAGTAGCTCCATTTCATCTTGTGCCTTTTCAGAAAATACTATTTGCTTTTTAGTCGTTCCCATAGCTCAAAGTTATAGATTAAAATAGAATCTGGCATTTCTCCCCTGGCTATTATTAAAGGTGGCGAATCTTTGTTTTCATAAATATACCACCGATCCGCAAGTTTAAGATATTCACACAAATACTTAATTCCTCTATGATATCTTCGCTCAATAACATCAGATGGAATGTGGTGGCCTCCGTTACTTACCCTCAATCCTACTCTTTCAATAGCCATTTCTACAGAAGGCAGGTATAAAAAATGCAGTACCACTTCGTATCCTGATAATTGTGCCTGCTTAACAAGATTAAGATAAGTACGGGTAGCCAATGTAGTTTCAATTGCAAATGACTGGTTTTGAGAAAGCCTGTTTTGTATTTGTTCCAGCATCATGCGGCCAGCTTTCATGGCAACTATTTCAGGTTTATGAGGATTTAAAGTTGCCGCAATATTATCAGCATTAATAAAAATATCTGTATGAAATACATCAGATAGTAACACTGTTGCCGCAGTAGTTTTCCCTGCACCATTACATCCTGCTATGATATAAAGATTAGGCATTTATTTCTTGAAATAGCTGTACATTAACCACGTATTGAAACCTCTTAAACTTTTTAAACCTTTTGAACTTTTGAACTCTTGAACTATTAAAATTTGAACCTTTGAACCTCTTAAACTTTGAACCTTTAAACCTCTTGAACTTTGAACCTTTGAACCTCTTAAACTTTGAACCTTTAAACCTCTTGAACTTTAAACCCTGCCTACCGGCAGGCAGGCTCTCAAACCCTCAAACCCCTAATACCCCATCAACTCCTCAATACTTTCCCCCAACCTGCTATAGGCCATGTAATTTTTTTCCAGTTCAATATTAAAGGGAATGGGTGTATCCATGCTGGCACAACGCTTTACGGGTGCATCTAATTTGTCAAAACAATGCTCTGCCACCCAGGCTGCAATTTCGCCGCCAATGCCGCCGGTTAAATTGTCTTCGTGCAGTATCAACACTTTTCCTGTTCTACCCACGGCATTTCCAATGGCTTCATAATCCAACGGCAGCAGCGTTCTAAGGTCCAGGATATCCAGGGACACATTTTTATTTTTCTCCGCATACTCCAAAGCCCAATGCACGCCGGCACCGTAAGTGATCACAGAAATATCTTCGCCGGCCTGCAGGTGCCGGGCCTTTCCTATTTCAATTTCATAATATTCTTCTGGCACGGGGCCGCTGATGCTTCGGTACAAAGCTTTGTGCTCAAAATACATTACCGGGTTAGGGTCGTTGATGGCTGCTATGAGTAACCCTTTTGCATCTATGGGCGAAGAGGGGTACACCACTTTCAACCCCGGGGTGTGTGCAAACCAGGCTTCGTTACTTTGACTATGAAAGGGACCGGCACCCACGCCACCGCCGGTGGGCATACGTATCACCACATCTGCGTTTTGGCCCCAGCGGTAGTGAATTTTTGCCAGGTTGTTGATGATTTGGTTGAAACCAACAGTTGCAAAATCGGCAAACTGCATTTCCATCATCGCTTTAAAACCTTCCAGGCTTAAACCCAGGGCTGCGCCCACAATCGCACTTTCGCACAAGGGTGTATTGCGCACTCTTGCTTTGCCAAACAACTCTATAAAACCTTCGGTTACTTTAAAGGCACCGCCATAACCAGCAATATCCTGACCCATCAAAATAAGGTTAGAATGTTTTTCCATAGACTGCCGCAAGGCATCTGAAATAGCACCAATGAATTTTTTTTCAGGGCCAGTAGCATCAGAACCCGGGCGACAATTGTCAATCGTATTTTCTGAAACATGCGTGGCAGCATAAAGATCACTTATTTCATCTTCCGTGTTTACCGTGATGGTTCCAGTTTCAACAGCTAGCTTAAGCTCTGCCTCAATATGCTTTTTAAAATCTGCCCTCATCTCTTCTACTCCTGCAGGCGTAATTATTTTTTCATTTAAAAGCCAGTCCTCGTAATTTTTAATGGGGTCTTTCTCCTGCCACTCTTCAAACAATTGTGCAGGTACATATTTTACACCGCTGGCTTCTTCGTGCCCCCGCATGCGAAAAGTCATGCATTCAATTAAATATGGTTTTTGATTCTTAATGCAGTAGTCCCGCACGCCTTTGATGGTATCATACACTTCCAGAATATTGTTGCCATCAATGCGCACGCCTTCCATGCCATAGCCCGCTGCTTTGTCTACCAGGTTCTTGCAACGGTACTGTTCATTTACCGGCGTACTCAAGCCGTAGCCATTGTTTTCTATAATAAAAATCACCGGCAAGTCCCACACAGCAGCGGTATTGAGTGCTTCATGAAAATCGCCTTCGCTGGTGCCCCCATCGCCACTAAAGGCTACGGCTACTTTATCTTCTTTGCGCAGTTTGTGAGCCAGCGCCACACCATCTGCAATGGCCAGCTGTGGCCCCAGGTGAGAGATCATTCCACAGATGCGGTGTTCTTTGCTGCCAAAGTGAAAACTTCTTTCCCTGCCTTTGCTGTAACCTTCTTTGTTGCCCTGCCACTGCATAAACAATTTGCTGAGCGGCATGTGCCTTCCGGTAAAAACACCCAGGTTTCTATGCAATGGCATGATCCATTCCTCCTGCTCAAGGGCGGCCGTTACGCCTACAGAAATGGCTTCCTGGCCGATGCCGCTAAACCATTTGCTTATTTTTCCCTGGCGCAGCAATACCAACATTTTTTCTTCTATCATCCTCGGCAAAAGAATGGCTTTGTACAAATCTTTTAGCTGCTGCGCAGACAAGTCTTTGGGAGCAAATTGCATGTTACAAATTCAACTTTATAAGTGAAATAAACAGGGCAGATGTAAGGATGGCTATATTTTTAAAGGCGGTATTCAACAGCAAGGCATTAATCTTTTTTTGAAAGCAAAGACTGGACTACGGAAGAAACCACCGAAAGAATAAGGCTAAAAATAAGTGCCCACCAAAAGCCATCAATGCTCAGGCCATCCATCAACTTATCTGCCAGCAAAATAATGAGCGCATTGATCACAAATAAAAATAACCCGAGGGTTACAATCGTTATTGGGAGTGTAAGTACTAATAAGATAGGCTTTATAAAAGTGTTAAGCAACGCCAGCACAATGGCCAGTATAATTGCATCTGTAAAGTCTGGAATGTGCACACCGCTTAAAACCATAGAAAGGCCGTAAGCCACGGCAGCAGTAATTAAAAGGCGAATGATAAAATTCATAATGGACGATTTAATGATAATTAAAAATGATAATTGATAGTTGATAATTTAAAAAAGCAAACGATATTTTTTCAATCCGCTACAACGTATAGGTACTACCGTTTTAACATCCCCTTTTGCCCATTGCCCCTTGACTTTTCACCCCATCCCTTCGGTCCCGGCAGGCTTTCCCCTTTCCCCTTTCACTTTTCACTTTTCACTTTTCACTTTTCACTTTTCACTTTTCACTTTTAACTTTTAACTTTTGACTTCTAATACACCACCAGCTCATAAAACTCTTCCGGCCGCAGGTATTTATTGGCAAGCTCCATTAACTCCTCTGCAGTTACTGCCTGTATCGCTTTAACTGAATCGTAAAAATAGCTTTCATCGAGGTCATTTAAAATAATATTCTTCCATTTTGCCATGATGTGAAAGGGACCATCCAAATCGCCGAGGATGCCACCCATCATGTAGTTTTGAACAAGCAGTATTTCTTCTTCGTCTACCGGTTCTTCCCGCAGCCTTTTCATTTCTTTGTACACTTCATCAATGGTGGCCTCGCACACATCTTTGCCAGCTTCGGTGCTTATCATCCAGGCACTTTCCTGAATGTGATTGTGCAGGTAACTGTGAATGCCATAAGTGTAACCTTTCTCTTCCCGTATATTACTCATGAGCCTGCTACCAAAAAAGCCGCCAAAAATATTATTTAGCACTACTACCTTTTTAAAGTCTGGATGATGCCTGTTGGGAAAAGGCTGCGCTATGCGAATGGCTCCCTGCACTGCATTTTCATCATTTTGTACCCGGTACTTTTTTTCACGGGCAGGGGTAGTTATTATGTTCGAAGTTTTAAATACAGGTTTACGCAAAGCCAATTTACCAAAACAAGTATTGAGCTGCTGTTGCAGGTTGGCCGGCAACTGGCCCGATACAAAAATGGCACACTGCCCATCAATGTAATGCTCCGCATAAAATGCTTTGCATTCGTCTGCAGTGATGGCATCAATATCTTCCGCCCTGGTATATTTTCCGTAAGGATGCTCTTCGCCGTAGAGGTAGCTGTCTATCAACCGGCCCGCAATAAACTCCGGCTTTTGCAGGTTTACAGACAGGCGCTGTTTGCTGTTTTGTTTAAATATCTCCAATTCCTGTTCGGGAAAAATGGATGCGGATAACATCTCGCTCATCACTGGCAACAACTCATCCAGGTGTTTGGTAAGTGTGTGCAGCGTAACGGCCGCAGTTTCGTTGTAGCAGGTTCTGCTACAGTAAGCTCCATAATAATCAAACACCTCGTTTAGTTCAAAAGCAGTTTTATGCAGCGTACCATTTCTAAGCAAAAAGTTAGTGGCGGCCGCAATGCCTTGTTTTTTTTCGAACCAGTTGCCGGCATAAAATACCAGTTCTATTTGTATCACTTCCTGGGCACCTGCATCAATGCTGTACACAGGCACGCCGTTATCGAGGGTATAGTGATGGTAAGGTTTCAGTTGCAGGTTAAAGTTTACCGCATCAATTATGGCGGGAGCTATCTTTCTGTTCATTTGTTGGTTTAAGTGTTGGATAAATAATGCAGGGTGCTGCAATTGTTCTCATCAAAAATAATCCGGCTCTGGTCGGCAATCTGCTCTGCCGTTACGGCCCGGTATTTATCCAGTTCTTTGTTCATTAGTTGTGCGTCGCCCAGTAATTCATACATGGCTATGCTGGCAGCACGGTTCATCACGCCCATATCTTCAAAAGCCATGGCGCTTTCTGTTTTGTTTTTTACTTTTTCCAGCTCGGTACTGCTGATGCCATCCTTTTGTAGTTTTGCCAATTCTTCCATCACGGCAGCCTCTGCTACTTTTATATCCACGCCTTTAACCAGTTTGCCTTCTATAACCATAATGCCTGCATCGGTACTGCCAAGGTGCGAGCAATCGATGCTGCTAAACAATTGTTTTTCTTTTACCAGGCTTTGAAACAAGCGGGAGGAGGCGCCACCACTCAGTATATCAGATATAAGGTCGGCAATGTAATACCGGTCATCGGTGCGTGGGTAAATGTGCCAACATTTGTACAAGGCATCCAGCGGCACGTCTGCCTTTACTTCTAAAAAGCGTGGCTCTGTTTGCTTGGGCTCTGCGGGAAGGTTGCGATCGTATTTATTGCCGGCAGGTATAGGGCCAAACCATTTGTCTGCAAGAGCCTTTACCTGCGCCACTTCTACATTGCCTGCTACTACCAATATGGCATTAGAGGGTGTATAATGTTTGTTGAAAAATGCTTTCACATCTGCCAATGTTGCCTTTTCAATATGTTCCAGTTCCTTTCCTATCGTCATCCAGCGATAGGGGTGCGTGGTATAAACCAATTCTCTTAGTTTATGCCACACATCGCCGTAAGGCTTGTTGATGTAGTGTTCTTTAAATTCTTCGCTTACTACTTTCCTTTGCACTTCCAGGCTTTTTTTACTAAAGGCCAGGCTCATCATACGATCGCTCTCTAACCAAAAAGCAGTTTCAATGTTTTCGGCCGGTAGCTGGCAGTAATAGTTGGTAAGATCGTTGGTGGTATAAGCATTGTTCTCCCCGCCGGCCAGTTGCAGCGGTTCGTCATAAATAGGAATGTTGATGCTACCACCAAACATCAGGTGTTCAAACAAATGTGCAAACCCTGTTTTATCGGCCATTTCATCCCTGGCGCCCACGTCGTATAAAACGTTCACCACAGCCATGGGTGTGCTTTTATCTTCGTGTACCAGTACCCTGAGGCCGTTATCTAAAGTGAATCTTTCAAAATGAATCATGGCGCAAATTTAAGCCAGTAAGGGTGAGGCTGCCAATAATTTTTCATTACAAGATCACCTAAGGATACTGCCTGTTTTTAAATTGAGTTGGAGTATTTGGCCGTCTCTTATAACAAGCACTCTTATTTTTTGATTGGCCACCTGCAGCAGGTTTTTATATTGTTGAATATTTTGGGTGAGGTTGTTACCCACCCCAAATATTTCGTCGCCTAATCTCAACCCGGCTTTTTGGGAGGGCGAGCCGTCAATAATGTCTTCTACCATGATCTTGCCTTCCACATAATAAATGGCCATGCCGGTATAAGCATAATCAAACAATTCTCTAAAGTGAGTATTTGGCAGCAGGTGTATTTCCCGCTCACCATAATTAAACGTCATATTGAATCTTCTCAAAAGTTCATTGCCCAGTAGCCCGCCAGAAAAAGGGTACGACATTACATTGTAATCATCTTTGTACAAATAGGTAGGTACATTTTTAAACCGGTAGGGTCCCAGTTTGAGTTCTTTCACCACCGTAAGGCGCATTTGTACCCGTCCGGCCATGCCTTCGGCCTGGGTAAGCAAGGGTTTTCGCTTTTTTAAAAGAATATTGCTGTCTGCTGCAAAACGATCGCTCATTAAAAAGCAAAGGCCGGCACCGGTATCAAAATAAAAATGATGCGCCAGTTTGCGGCTGTCTCTTACCTGCGCATATTGAATAGGAATGGACGTAAAAGCAGGATGCAAAGTGTGCCCGCCGCTGGGGTATTGCATTTTGCCAGGGGTAAACACTTCTACGTGATGACTGTCAAAATTTATATGCACTATGTAGCGGCTAAAAAAACTATACCCGATTATACCGTCTATTTTTTCGCCATATACGCTTGTTAAAAGATCATAATTATTAATATGAAAATTTAGGGAGTCCAGCTCAAGCCCGGGAAAATGAAGTGTTTTATTAAAAATGAAAGACACCCTTCTTTTGCCGCCTATGCCCGTAATGGTGGTGTCAGATTTTCTACCAACCAGGTTGTAGGAGTCACAGGTACTACTGTCCAGCGAAATGCCGCCACTACCGGTATCCAAAATAAAATTAAAACTGTCTTTCAGGTTCTCATAGGTAGCCCTGATGATCATAACGCCACCACTGTATTGTTTAAAAGGAAAACGGGTTACAAACCTGGGCACCGGGCCCGAAATAAGTTCCTGCCCGCTGGCCAGCAGCGGAGAAAATAAAATAATGAAGAGAATCTTATTTATCATAACCACATTGAAATATACAACCTAATGGGTGTAATTTTGTTCACTGTTACAGGAGTGGTTGTATCCCTGCTGTACAAATGCAATTTTAAGTATGATCATGAATTTAACAAGCTTATACGAGAAGGCCATGGCTTTCGAATTTCTTACTGTAGAAGAAGGCGTTTATTTATTTGACAACGCTGCGCTCTCCGAACTAATGTTTGTAGCCAACGAGCTGAGAAAGATACAAGTGCCGCATGGCAGGGTTACCTGGCAGATAGATAGGAATGTGAACACTACCAACGTGTGCATTGCCAATTGTAAATTTTGCAACTTTTACCGCATACCCGGCCATGCCGACGCATACATTACCGATATAGAAACTTATAAAAAGAAGATAGAAGAAACCATCAAATTTGGTGGCGACCAGCTCCTGCTACAAGGCGGCCATCACCCTGAACTGGGACTGAGCTTTTATGTAAACCTGTTTAAAGAACTCAAAAGTCTTTATCCCAACATCAAGCTGCATACACTAGGGCCACCAGAAGTGGCACATATTACCAAGCTGGAAAAAAGCCTGCCAGGCGGCAAGGGTACACACCGGGAAGTACTGATGGCTTTAAAAGAAGCTGGCATGGACAGCTTGCCCGGCGCTGGTGCCGAGATACTCACGGACAGGGTTAGACGACTCATCAGCAAGGGAAAATGTGGTGCACAGGAATGGTTGGATATTATGCATGAAGCACACAAACTAAACATAACTACTTCGGCCACCATGATGTTTGGCCATGTAGAAACATTGCAGGAACGTTTTGAACACCTGGTTAAAATCAGGGAAGTGCAAAGCCGTAAACCCGCAGATGCCAAAGGTTTTTTAGCATTTATTCCCTGGACTTTCCAGGATGCGGATACCTTGCTTGCCCGCATAAGGGGCGTGCACAACCTTACCACTTCAGAAGAATACATGCGCATGATTGCACTTAGCCGCATCATGCTGCCCAATGTGTTGAACATACAAGCCAGTTGGCTTACCGTGGGTAAAGAAGTAGCACAGCTTTGTTTGAATGGAGGCGCCAACGACTTTGGTAGTATCATGATAGAAGAAAATGTAGTAAGTGCTGCGGGTGCGCCGCACCGTTTTACCGCCAACAGCATACAGGCTGCCATACGTGAAGCTGGTTTTGAGCCCCAGCTGCGCAACCAACAATATGGCTGGCGAGACCTGCCTGTTATGGAAGAGCAGGTAATTGATTATTAAAAGGCATACGCAGCAAGTAGCCTCATATATTGCTATACCACCATTTATCCCATACACTGATAATTTTTGTTTAATAACCATAACTTGTAACACACTCACCATTTAAAAATGTAAGTATGAAAAAATTATTGTCATTCGCTTTAATGGCCAGCTTCCTTTTTGCAGGAACTACCACCCATGCACAGGAAACAAAAAAACCAGCCAGCCCGCCCATGAGCGTAACTGAAACCTTGAAATCTGGCGCCGTGGTAAGCATCAATTACGGCTCACCTTCAGTAAAGGGTAGAACGATAGGCAAAGACCTGGAACCAAAAGCCGGGCAAGTGTGGAGAGCCGGGGCCAATGAAGCCACGGTGTTTGAAACGAGCAAAGACTTGAGCATTGACGGGCAAACATTGCCTGCCGGTAAGTATAGCCTGTTCGTTATTTCTGATGACGACAAATGGACCGTTATTTTTAACAAGACCTGGAAACAATGGGGCGCTTACGAATACAAAGCAAATGATGATGCCTTGCGCATTATGGTTAAAGCCGGTAAAGCAAAGCCTTTTGCAGAAAGCCTTGCTTACACCATCGACAAAAATGGTAAAGTAAATATGATGTGGGGTGACCATGAAATTTCTTTCAAAGTAAAATAAACGGGGGAGGTACAGATCTGCAAAGAAATATGGCCAAAAGATTTTCTAGAAAGTGAGCGGTTTTGCTCACTTTTTTTATGGTATCATTACCTGGCAGTACCTGCTATTTCTATCAACAGGGCTCCCAGGCAATGCTCCTGTTTAGTATAAAATCAAAACTTTGGCATGGTTCTTTAACAACAGGTGTAAATCAAAAAATAAACGTATGAAAATCTTTTTCCCTGCATTGGCAGCATCATTAGTAATGTTTGCCAGTTGCGACAATGACAAGAAAGTTGAAACCGACACAACTACTACCACAGAAGTGCCGGTAGCTAGTATGAACGACGTGTCTAGAACAGAAGGTAAAACAACCGTTGTTACCACCGCGGATGTTCCGGATTCTGTAAGGATATCTTTTGAAAAAAAATATCCAAAGGTAGACAGGGTAGAATGGGTGAGATATGAACCCATTGAAAGTGATGAGCTTGACATGGATGATCAATACTACTATGTACGTTACAATACCAGCGGTGCCGATTACACCTCGTGGTACAACAACAGGGGTGAGTGGGTAAAAACATCTACAAAGATTGCAGGCAACTCCAAACTTCCGGATGCAGTTAATCAAACCATCAACACACAATATCCTGGCTTTACGATCGTAGAGATAGATAAGGAAAATGATAAGAACATGGACATGTATGAGATTGAGCTTAAGAAAGGCGAAGCCAAGGTAAAGGTTAAGATCTTACCCGACGGCACCGTTTTCAAAAGAAAAGAATCTAATTAATACTGATAGATATTTTATAAGGTGCCCGCTGTTTTGCGGGCATTTTTTATTTCGTTTTTTTTAGATTGACCCGGATTTTTTTGCATAGATGCCCGAAAGTTTTCCCGCATATTTTTTGGCAGTTATTCCCGCAGACCTTGCCTGCCGGCAGGCAGGTTTTCGCAGATCTTTATTTGCAAGTGAGCGAAGCCTATTTCTTAATCCCGAAGATTTATGATACCCAATATTTACGTCTATTTGCGGAAGGGTTCCACCTAAGTTCACCTCCGATACATGCACTTACAGCCAACTGTGCGTGCAGAGGACAAACCATTTTTGAAAAGTTAATGAATTGTAAAATTATGCAACTAATGAACAGCGATTCCTTTCTTTGCAGGGGCTTCTTATTTTAAATAATTTTGCACCACACCTTAAACATCTTATTTATGACATGGAAAAGTATTATCACCGCAACACTTACAGCATCAATTTTCTTTAGTTCCTGCGTGAGCAAAAAACTGATGAAGACGGAAAAAGTACGGTATGAAACACTGCAAACATCTTACAACGAACTGCAAAACCAACTCAAAGATTGCAACGACCTCACGGTAGAAAACTCCCGTAAAAGATCGGCCTTAGAGGCAGAAATCAGTTCTATGAAAAGAGAAAATGCTTTCCTGAAAGACAACAACAACCAGGCACTCAAGCAACTGGAAAATCTTTCTGTAATATCTAGCTCACAAGCAGAGAGCATCAAGAAATCCCTGGAAAACATAGGTTCCAAAGACTCATACATTCAAAACCTGCAATCGGCTTTGAACCGCAAAGACTCTCTCAACATGGCGCTGGTGATGAATTTAAAAGGTGCCATTGGCAACCTGGACGATAAAGACATCAACATTAAAGTAGATAAGGGTGTAGTTTATATCGACATTTCTGATAAACTGCTTTTTAAAAGCGGCAGTTACGATATTGGCGATAGGGCCAGCGAAGTATTGGGCAAAGTAGCGCAGGTGTTGAAGAACCAGCCGGATATTGAGTTTATGGTAGAAGGCCATACAGATAATGTAGCCCTCAAAGGCTCTGGCCCGCTGCTTGATAACTGGGACCTGAGCGTAAAAAGAGCCACCGCCGTAGTGCGTGTATTGGAAAAGCAATATGGTTTAAATCCTGCAAAAATGGCTGCCGCCGGGCGCAGCGAATTTATGCCCATTGCAGACAACAGCAGCGCCGAAGGCAGGGCGACCAACCGCAGAACAAGGATCGTGATCTTACCACAACTGGATCAGTTTTTTAAATTACTCGAAACGAAGTAAGATTACTCTTGCAGATTTGCGGCGATTTTTCCCGCAGATTTGCGCTTTATTTTCTGGAATATTTGTGCTCGGTTGCAGGGCTTTGAATATGCGCAGATCTGTATGTCTTTAATCTGCGAAAATCTGCGGGAAATATTTTTCTGCAGATTTTTTTGCTTGAATATTTGTGTGCAATTGCAGTGCTTTAAACATGCGCAGATCTGCGTGTCTTTAATTTGCGCAAACCGGCCTGCCGGTAGGCAAGGTCTGCGGGAACTTCTTCATCTGCGGAAATCTGCGGGCAATATTTTTTCCGCAGATCTCGCAGATTTTTTAAACTCTTCGAAGAACCCTTATATTTAAATATGCTAGCAACCTGCCAAATTTCCCGCTGCTGCCAATTGATGGTAGTTCTAATTTTTCCGCTCTCTATTTTCGCACAATCACCCTCAAAAGAGGTGCGGGAGCGGATTCGCAAAGTAGAAAATTCTCTTGCGCCTGAAGTAGTGTACGGCGATGCTATCCCACTTGCCAACCTGGAACAACGCATGAAGGAAACAAATACCAAAGGGTTGAGCATTGCGGTGATCAACAATTATAAAATAGAATGGGCCAAAGGTTATGGTTGGGCAGATGAAGGCGAACAAAGAAAGGTAACTGCCAACACCCGTTTCCAGGCTGCTTCTATCAGCAAGAGCCTTAACAGCCTGGGAATTTTAAAGCTGGTTGAAAGAGGGAAACTTGATCCCGCCGCTGATATCAATAATTATCTCAGCACCTGGAAATTCCCCTACGATAGTATTTCAAAAAATAAAAAGATCAATACTTTCCAGCTACTAAGCCATACTGCAGGCCTGGGCATGAGCGGTTTCCCGGGCTATGAGGCAGACGCCAGCTTGCCTGCCCTCACGGATATATTGGATGGTAAACAACCTGCCAATACCCAGGCGGTGCGATCGTTGTTTGAGCCAGGCTTAAAATTTCAATACTCCGGTGGTGGTACTACTATTTCGCAATTGCTACTTATGGATATCACCGGCCGGGATTATGCAGAATATATGCAGGCAGAAGTATTGAAACCCCTGGGTATGAGCAATAGTTTTTACCGGCGCCCATCGCCCGCTGATAAGGAATTAGCCACGGGGTATTACAACGATGGCAAACCGGTGAGCACAAAATATCATGTATATCCCGAGCAGGCCGCAGCCAGTTTATGGACCACCCCTACCGATCTGGCCAAATACATTATTGAATGCCAACTCGCCTACGAAGGAAAGTCCAACAAAGTTCTATCTACTGCCATGATGAAATCAAGAATGGCCCCTTACTTTGACAGCACATTCGCACTGGGCGTATTCATTGAGCAAAAGAAGGGTGTTAAGTATTTTTTCCACACTGGTGGCAACGAAGCTTTTGTGTGCATTTATTATGGTAGCCTGCAAGATGGCAGAGGAGTAGTGATCATGGAGAACGGCGAGAACTTCCAATTGATCAGGGAAGTGCTCAATAGCATTACGCAGGTGTACGACTGGAAAGGTTTTTACACTCCTGTGTTTAAAAAAGTAGTTTCTCTTCCTAAAGACAGCTTGAAACTATACCCCGGCAATTATCTTGTGGAAAAGGATACCTTGACTATTAAACTTGCCGGCAACGATCTTGTGATGCTACAAAATGGCCAACCTGCCAACGGATATAAATTGATTTTTTCAGACAAAAAGAACTTCACAATAGCCGAAACTCCTTCTGCCGCTTTTAGGGTGTTGACCAATGCAGCAGGAAAAGTAGATGCTTTGGAACTGAAGCAAGGCGGGAGGACGATAAGAGTGCCGAAAATTCAATAGCCCGATTAGTTGAAGTGATTGTTCCAGCAGATTTTCGGGGATTTAGGGATGAGGGATTGAACGAGGGTTGAGGAATTGAGGGTTGAGAGGCAGTATCGAAATATTTCGGGGCCCATTTAATGTCGTTGACTTAAGCTCCTATAGAGCTTACTGTTTATAGAATGGTCTGGCTGATTGTATTAATAGCTCCGTAGGAGCTTCCTGTGCTTAGGAGAACTTCTATGGAGTTCAGAAAAGTTATTCATGTGGATGCTTCTATAAACAGGGTGCTCCTATGGAGCAAATGCCTTAAGTCAACGACATTGATTGCCCATTGCCCCCCTCATTCTGTCGGGGCCTATTGCCCCGCTACATTCTGTCGGGGCCTATTGACACCATTGCCCCGCTACATTCTGTCGGGGCCTATTGA